>JALRGK010000146.1 GCA_023253415.1 Rhodocyclaceae bacterium | reverse complement strand
CGCTTGCTGCGCGGTTTTTTCAAGGGGATGTCGGATCAGCCGGAAGAAACCGATGCCGAATCCGCCCGCATGTACTCCGTGATGATGGAGCCGGGTGCTTTTGCCGTGGGGCAGAGCCTGGAGGAGTTGGCGCTTCAGGATGTGGAGGTGAGCGCGATCCGTCGTCACGGCATCCGCGGCCTGGAGCCGGGGCCGGAGACCCGTTTGCAGGAAGGCGATGTCGTCGTCCTGCTCGGTCGGCCCAATGCGGTCGCCGCCGCCGAGGGGCGGCTACTGCAGGGGGTTTGATCAGGCAGTATCAGTTGACCGCTTGCGTGGTCGGTTGTTGGTCGCCTGACGGTAATGGCGTGACCGTGCCCTGGGTCTTTGCAGCGTCCTCGCGAGCACTCTCATCCAGCGCCTGTGCTTTCGGTGCTTCGATGATCGTGATCAGCGAGGTTTTGACCACACGCTGAACACCTGCCGTTGTGCGAACGATTTCGATGCCGCGCTCCACTTCGCTCTGGGTGAGCATGCCGAAGACGTAGACTACGCCATTCTCGGTGACCACCTTCATGGCGTTGCCCAGTTCAGGCTGGTCGTTCACCAGTCGGGCTTTGACTTTGGAGGTGATGAAACTGTCGTTGTTTCGCACATCAAGTGTCGTGACCGGGCCCACGACCAGCTGATTGTCCACACCCTTGACGCCGGAAATGGCTTGCACCACCTCCGTTGCTTTCTGTTTGTCAGCCTCAGAGGCCACCTGGCCGGTCAGGAGCACGCGGCTATTGAAGGCGTTGGCAATGATGTGGGTATTCTTGGTGCTGCCGATTTCACTGAGGGGCGTGGCGGCCTGAATATCAATCCAGGCATCTTTGCTGTAAGTCGCGACTGAACGACGATCACTGAGCACAATCGCGCTGGCCGCGACGGCGCCAATGATGGCGGTTTCGACACAGGCCGTCAGCTGGGTCGTCAGGCAGACTACCGCCAGTGCGGTGACGATGGTACGTTTGACAGGCAGGGTTTTCGATCGCGTCATGCATCTTCTCCGAGCAGCGATACGTCAATCCCATCACAGAGTGCGTGAATGATGGTGAGGTGTGTTTCCTGCGTGCGGGCGGTGCGATCCGCCGGGGCGCAGAGGTGGACATCGCCGTCGCGCAGCATGGCACCGATCTGGCCGCCGCCTTTGCCGGTGAGGGCAATGATCTTCATGTCATGCTCGTGGGCCGCCTTGATGGCTTCGATGACATTTTTCGAGTTGCCAGAGGTGGAGATGGCGAGCAGGACATCCCCGGGGTGGCCGAGGGCGCGGACCTGTTTGGAGAAGACGACATCGTAGGCGTAATCGTTGGCGATGGCTGTCAGAATCGAGGTGTCCGTGGTCAGCGCAATGGCGGCCAGCTCCTGACGCTCACGCTCGAAGCGGCCAACCAGTTCGGCGGCAAAATGCTGGGCATCACCTGCCGAACCGCCGTTGCCGCAGGCCAGAATTTTGCCACCGGCGATCAGGGCCTGGACCATCGTGTCGATGGCGTTGGCGACCGGGCCACTGAGGGTTTCAGCGGCTTTCAGTTTGGTCTGGGCGCTATCTTCGAAATGACGTTTGACGCGGGCTTGTAAATCCATAAGGGGCTCCGTAACTGACTGTCCTGTCAGGCTTAAAGGTTGGCAGGATCTTAACATGGGGAGGTGCGCCAAGCAGCCTCTGCGGGGCGCCCGCATACCGCGCCTAATCCGAAAGTCGGGTGCTGATTTCGAAGCGCAGGCGGCGCCAGGGGGATTCGTCGGGGCGTAATGCCACCACACGGGCGACCAGGGGTTCACCCCGGTCCAGTGCGCGTGCAATGCCTTTGTTTTCACGGCGAGGCACATAGCCGAGCATATGCCCCTGCCATAGGACGCGAACCGCATTGGCGTCATGGGGGTTGTCCGGTTCACGTTGCAAGGTTAAAGCATCGCCAACCCGGATCCGGGCAACGACTTCGGGAAGCGCATGAAACTGGCTGCCCGCCAGCGGCGAGGACTGGATGAGCAGCGTCGCCTGGCCTTGTGTGACCGGCGCGCCGATTTCCGTGCCGACCGGTGGCCTGGCCAGCACGGGCTGCGCAAGCACCAGCGCGAGCGCTGTGCTGCAAACATAGCGGCAGACCATGGTCATTCCACCATCTCTCAGCTTAATAGGTTTGAAAGGCATCTTTGATCCATTCGACGTCGGCGTCGTCCAGACTGTTGAGCAGGACGCAGTCAAAACGACACGGCCGTTCGGCCTCCCGTGGGAAGCGTAATAGATAACAATGTGCTGCGTGGATAATGCGCTGCTGTTTACGACGGTCGATGCTCGCAGCGGCACCGCCGAAGCGCGCATTGCGACGTAAACGTACCTCGACAAACACCAGCGTGTCGCCATCGAGTGCGATGCAGTCGATCTCGCCACCGCGCACGCGGTAGTTGCGCATCAGAATGCGTAGCCCGGCCCGGGTCAGATGTGTGGCAGCCAGGTCTTCGGCCGTGATGCCGGCCACTTGCTTTGGTGTGAGCGTGGTATCTTGGTGTGGCATTCGCTTCTTTCATCAAGATCATTTGACTAATCGCAATGACGACTCTAACGCAAACACCAGAAAACAGCACCGCGACTTTGTATGTGGTGGCAACGCCGATTGGCAATCTGGAAGATTTAACGCCCCGTGCGGCCAGAGTCTTGCGGGAGGTGGCGGTGGTGGCGGCGGAAGACACGCGACGGACAGCCACCTTGTTGCGGCATGTGGGCAGCGGTGCCAGCATGCTGGTGGCCGATGAGCACCATGAGCAACGGGCTGCCCAGAAAATTGCACAGCATCTTGCGGCGGGCGAATCGGTGGCATTGGTAAGCGACGCAGGAACGCCAGCCATTTCAGACCCGGGTGGTCGCGTGGTGGCCGCATTGCGTGCCGAAGGCTGGCCCGTGGTCGCCGTGCCCGGCGCGTGTGCGGCGGCAGCAGCGTTGTCGATTGCCGGTTTGACGCATGTGGGCGGCGGCTGGATTTTTGCCGGATTTTTGCCGACGAAGACGCAGGAACGATTACGCGTGCTCGCCGATTGGAAATCGCGGGCGGCGGCGGATCTGGCCCTGGTTTTCTATGAAGCGCCGCATCGTATTGCTGAAACACTGGCGGCTTTGGCCGAGGTGTTTGGTGCCGAGCGCGAGATTCTGATCGGGCGTGAGCTGACCAAAGTCTTTGAGCAGTCGGTGCGCTTGCCCTTGGGTGCGGCAGTGGCCTGGCTGGACAGCGACGCGAATCACGCACGTGGCGAGTTCGTGCTGGTGGTCTTTCCGCCCGTTGAGCAGAAAGTCGTGTCCGTCGGGCTGGATGAGGCGGCCGATAAGGTCGTGCACACGCTCGTGGCGGCAGGCTTGCCGACCAAGCAGGTGGCGCAGATTGCCCAGCAACTCACAGGGGCGCCTAAGGATCTACTCTATCAGCGGGCGCTGGCGCTCAAAGA
>JALRGK010000029.1 GCA_023253415.1 Rhodocyclaceae bacterium | reverse complement strand
TGGCCGTGGTGCCGAGTAGGCCAAGCCCGCGAAATGCAGTAAGGTGTGCGCTGTGAATACGTGGTCGGATCATGGCCGGAGCAATCAAAAAAACCTATGAATAAAAGCGCCTCAAGTATACCGAGAGAAGGCCTGTCTGGTGCGGATGCCCTGGCAGTGCTGTTGTTGCGTGCCGAAGCGGTCCTCGCCCGATTAGAGGCGGTGTTGCCACCAATGGCTGACATGGAACCTGATTGGTCGGCAGCCGCCTGGCGCTGGGTAGTCAACAAACGATCGGGTGTCGGCACCCTGGTGGCGGTGCCGAAAGTTTCGACGATGCAGTTGAACGATCTGCGCGATATCGATGAACAGAAGGCGAGGCTCGTTGCCAACACCGAACAGTTTCTGGCGGGCCGGCCGGCCAATAATGTGTTGATGACCGGCGCTCGTGGCTGCGGCAAGTCATCCCTGGTGCGTGCGCTGCTGACGGGCTATCAGGAGGTTGGTCTGCGTGTGATCGAGATCGATAAGCATGATCTGCGGGAGATTCCCGATATTGTCGGGTTGATCGCCGGTCGCCCGGAAAAATTTATACTGTTTTGCGATGACCTGTCGTTTGAAGCGGGCGAAGCAGGTTACACCGCCCTGAAATCGGTGCTCGATGGCTCCGTGTCGGCGGTACCGGACAATGTGCTGATTTACGCCACGTCTAACCGGCGTCATCTGATGCCGGAGTATTTTTCAGAAAACGCGGCGACAAAACATGTCGATGATGAAGTGCATCCGGCCGAGGCGATTGAAGAAAAAATATCCCTGTCGGAGCGCTTTGGCCTCTGGCTGTCGTTCTATCCGTTCAGCCAGGAGGCTTATTTGAATATTGTGAATGGTTGGCTGGCGCATTACGGATTAGAGCAACGCGAGATCGCCGAGGCGCGCCAGCATGCATTGAATTGGGCCGTAGGCCGTGGCTCGCGCAGTGGGCGTGTTGCAGAACAGTTCGCACGGGATTGGGTCGGTCAGCGTGCCGGACACGGCGGGGAGTCGGCATGACGGCAGAGTCGCGGCGTCAAAATCTGGTGGTGTCCGGCGCGCAGATTGAAGCAGCGCTGACGCGGGTATCGGCCGCCGTGATTGTGCGGGATTGTGCCGGGGGCGGTACGGAATATCTGCTGGCACAACGCCCGCCGGGCAAGGCCTATGCCGGTTATTGGGAGTTTCCTGGCGGCAAGGTAGAAGCCGGCGAAACCTTTGCCGAGGCATTGGTGCGTGAGTTGCAGGAGGAACTGGGGATCACCGTGACGGCGATGACACCTTGGTTGACCCGCCACTTTGTGTATCCGCACGCGCGGGTGGAAATCCGTTTTTTCAGGGTCACCGCGTGGACAGGCGATCTGCAGCCTCTGGAGCACACCGGTACCGTTTGGTTGAATGCAGGCACGATGGCCGGTGGCCGCGATCTGGATGCAATGCCAGTGAGCCCGGTGTTGCCAGCGAATACACCGATTCTCCGGGCGCTGGCTTTACCGCCTGTCCTTGCCATTACTCAGGCCGCAGAAGTCGGGGTTGCAACAGAGCTTGTCCGCATTGCAAGGGCCAGGCCACGTCTGGTGCAAGTACGTGAAAAGGCCATGAACGATACGGATCGCCAGACCTTTACGCGGCAGGTGGTAGATCTGGTACATGCCTACGGTGGCCACGTACTGCTCAATGGCAGCGTCGATGAAGCGATGGCGCAAGGTGCCGATGGCGTGCATCTGACCTCGGCAGCACTCATGGCTTGCGCGGCCCGCCCTGATGTGCCCTTGGTATTCGCCTCATGTCACACGCCCACTGAACTGCGCAAAGCCAGCAGTCTGGGACTGGATGCGGTGATCCTGGGAGCCGTGAAATCAACGCCGACGCACCCAGAGGGATCGACTTTAGGCTGGGAAGGTTTTGCCCAGATGGTTGAGGGCGTTGCGCTGCCGGTGTATGCGATTGGTGGCATGTCACAGGCCGATGTGTCTATTGCGCAAGCCCAAGGCGCGCAAGGTGTGGCGATGATGCGCGGCTGGTAACTCGGAGTTTACTGCTCGGGGGGTGCCTCGTCGGTTATTCCCTGATCGTTTTCCTGCACCGGGATCCGGTACGATTCGTTCGCCCAGGCACCCAGGTCAATCATTTTGCAGCGCTCGGAGCAGAACGGGCGCCATTTGTTTTCCGGCGCGTAGAGCGCCGGGCCGCCGCAGTGCGGACAAGGGACGGTCGTGCTCACAGGTTAAATGGCGCAGAAAGTAAGTTCGAAGCGCACGTCGCGCTCAACCTGGCGCGGACGCTGATGGAAATCGGTTTCCATGAAGCGCAGGTTCAAAGCGTATTTGTTGGCGCTGGTTTCCGGCGTGATCATGGCATCGTGAATACGGATGCGCAGCATTTGTGCATTGACGCCCGCTAGCGTGCGTTGATAGCTGCCACGGCTAGCCGTATAAGCTTCCGGGATCCCGCTGTCGCGCAGTAGATGTAACACAATGGCCAAGCCATCGCGAAGTGGCAGGAAAGGCTCCAGCCAGGTTTGCAGATCTCGCTGACGTTGTGCCGTTGGCTGATTCAGCCAGAGGTGATACGACGGGATATCGAATTCGCTGAGGCCGCCCGGAATGAGCGAACGGTTTTTGACCGAAATGAGCCACTCGTTGTCGCGCAGATGCTGACCCAGTTTGCCGCTCAATGCGTGCAGCAGATTCAGCGCTTCGCTGATTTCATCGAGTGCCGCATCCAGCGCCTCCGAAGAGATGTTCGGGTTATCACGGAAGGCGGTGAGGACCTGTCGCTGACGCTCCAGTTCCTGCAGCAGTTCGGACTTGAGGTCCGGGCGGGCCACTTCGAGAATTTCAAACAGCACGGTGAGCGCCGCATGATGATCATGAATATCAGGTGCACCGAGATAGTGCGCCATACGCGCAAACAGATCCTCCAGGCGCAGCAGGGCACGGATACGTTCGGTCAGCGGATATTCGTAGATCAGCACGGTATGGGCAGTTGTTGTCTTTAAGTCGACCTCGGGTAGGGCAATATCGGCTTCCGGGACAACAGGCGTCGCCACAGAAACGGACAATTCTTCAAATAATAGCCCTATTTGTTGCATTTGTTACATGCTGCCCCGGTTTTTATCGAGATTTTCAGGGCTATTGGCGAGGGCCAGATAGGTCTGATGAATCTGCGCCAGCTGTGCATCGCGTGATGCAGGCAAGCCGCTGTTGTCAATGACCTCGGTGGCGAGCGCCAGCCGGGATTCTCTGGGGGCTTGTGACTGCAGCATCAGATCCGCAATGGCTTCGTTCAACCCCTGAACGGCACCGCGGGTGAGTAGGCGTTGTTTCTGGATCTCCGGCGGGCAATCGATGACGAGAACACGGTCCGCCTGCTCGCGGAGAAAGCCGGTTTCGGCAAAGAGTGGTACATCGGCAACCACATAAGGCGAGGTTGCGGCCGCGATGGCCTTGATGGCTTCGCGCCGGATCATGGGGTGCAGAATCTGTTCCAACCGGGTTTTCTGCGCCGGGTCGTGAAACACGATGTCGCGCAAGGCGCTTCGGTTCAGTGTGCCATCGGCGTTGAATACGACATCACCAAATGCCTGGCGCAGGTCGGAGAGTGCCGCCCCTGCGGGCGCGGTGAGCGCGTGGGCAATGCGGTCGGTATCGATGACCTCAATACCGAGGTCACGCAAGCGTTCTGCGACAGACGATTTGCCGGTGGCGATCCCACCGGTCAGGATGACCAGCGGACGTCCGATGGTCAGCGCGTCGCTCATACGAGAACGAGGTTGTCGCGGTGAATGAGTTCAGGCGAATCCAGATAGCCCAGACGCGCTTCAATCTCACTGCTCGGGCAGCCGGCAATGCGGCGGGCCTCGCTGCTGGCGTAATTAATGAGGCCGCGAGCGATTTCTTCGCCGACCTCGTTGAGGCAGGCAACGACAGAGCCGCGTTCGAATTCTCCATCCACGCGCGTCACACCGACGGGCAGAAGACTGCTGCCAGCCTGAAGGGCTTTGCTGGCACCGGCATCCAGTTGAATGCGACCAGCCAGTTGCAGATGGTCGGCCAACCACTGCTTGCGGGCGGCCAGGGGTTGCTGGCTGGCCACGAGCAGGGTACCCAACAGCTCACCTGCCAGCAGGCGCGGCAGTGCATTGGCTGTGCGACCGCTGGCAATGACGGTATGGGCGCCGCTGCGGGCGGCCCGTTTCGCGGCCCAGATTTTGGTAATCATGCCGCCGGTGCCGACATGGGTGCCGCTGCCGCCAGCCATCTGTTCGTATTGTTCATCGCCGGCGTTGCCGAGGCTGACCAGAGTGGCGCTGGCATCCTTACGCGGGTCAGCGGTGTAGAGGCCTTCCTGGTCGGTCAGGATGATCAGCGCATCGGCCTCGATCAGGTTGGCCACCAGGGCGCCCAGGGTGTCGTTGTCACCGAAGCGGATTTCTGCCGTGGCGACCGTGTCGTTTTCATTGATGATGGGCAGCACACCCAGATCAAGCAGCGTGCTGATGGTGGCACGGGCATTCAGGTAACGGGTCCGGTCCGCCAGATCTTCGTGCGTTAGCAGAATCTGGGCGGTACGGATGCCGTGCGCGCCAAAAGCCTGTTGATAGGTTTGTGCTAGCCCCATCTGGCCAACAGCTGCCGCGGCCTGGAGTTCGGGAATGCTTCCCGGGCGCTTGGGCCAACCGAGTTGCTGCATGCCGCAGGCGATGGCACCCGAGGAGACCAGCAGTACCCGTCGGCCGCTCGCAATCAGTTGCGCGAGTTGCTGTGCCCAGCTGTTGATGGCGTCAAGATCCAGGCCGGTGCCGTTGTTGGTAATGAGCGCACTACCGATCTTGACGACCAGTGTGCGGGCATCCACCAGGGGTTGGCGGGCTTGGCTCTGCGTCACGATGCATCATCCTCGTCTTCGTCGATGTAAACCGTTTCGCCGTCAGGCATCACATCGCGGATATCGTTTTCCGTGTGCACGGGGAGGGCGGGTGGCATGGCATCCAGGGCGTCCTGAATGGCAAAGATCAACGGGCGGGTGCCATCACCGGTAATGGCAGCAATGGAGAAATGCTGATCAGCACGGCCGCCGGCCTTCTTGAATTTTTTCAGGAAGGTGTCGATGCGTTTCTGGCGTTCCTCTTCGGGAATCAGATCCAGTTTGTTCAGAATGAGCCAGCGTGGTTTATCGGCCAGGGTGGGGTCATACTTTTCCAGTTCGGCGGCAATGGCGATGGCATCGTGAACCGGATCGGCTTCGGGGTCGAAGGGTGCCAGATCGACGAGGTGCATGATCAAACGCGTACGAGCCAGGTGGCGCAGGAAGCGGTGGCCGAGGCCGGCACCTTCCGCCGCGCCTTCGATCACGCCGGGAATGTCGGCGATGACAAAGCTGCGGTTCTCGTCGGTACGCACCACGCCGAGATTGGGGTGCAGCGTGGTGAAGGGGTAGTCGGCGACTTTGGGTTTGGCGGCGGACACGGAACGGATGAAAGTGCTCTTGCCGGCGTTAGGTAGGCCGAGCAGGCCGACGTCAGCCAGCACCTTGAGTTCCAGCTTGAGCATACGCTCTTCGCCGAGCGTGCCACGCGTAAACTGACGTGGGGCGCGGTTGACGCTGGATTTGAAGTGGATGTTGCCGAGGCCGCCTTTACCGCCCTGGGCAACCAGGACTTTTTTACCGTCGACATTGAGGTCGTGCAGTACGACGCCGGTTTCGTAATCAGAAATAACGGTGCCGACCGGCATGCGCAGCGTGATGTCGTCAGCGCCGGCGCCGTAGCATTCGGCACTCATGCCATTCTGGCCGTTACGTGCCAGAAACTTACGGGTGTAGCGGTATTCGACGAGCGTGTTGATGTTGCGGTCGGCGACCGCCCAGACGCTGCCGCCCTTGCCACCATCGCCACCGCTCGGGCCGCCCCGGGGGACATACTTTTCGCGGCGGAATGCAGCACAGCCATCGCCACCTTTGCCGGCAATGACTTCGATGCGCGCTTCATCAATAAATTTCATAATTGCTCTGCTAAAGAAAAAGCCCTACCGGTGAGGATAGGGCTTTAATGTGCCGGCGGGCAAGTGCCCGGCCTGACACGAATTACTGTGCCGGCTGAATAACGACAGTGCGGCGCTTGTTTTCGCCACGAACGGTGAACTTCACCGTGCCGTCGATCAGTGCGAACAGGGTGTGATCCTTGCCCATGCCGACATTGGCGCCCGGATGGACGCGCGTGCCACGCTGGCGAATGATGATGTTGCCCGGCACGACCGCTTCGCCACCGAACTTCTTCACACCAAGGCGCCGACCTTCCGAGTCACGACCGTTGCG
>JALRGK010000220.1 GCA_023253415.1 Rhodocyclaceae bacterium | reverse complement strand
GCACCATTCAGGCCGGCCACATCACGGGCGTACTCCACCACGGCCAGCTGCATCCCCAGGCAGATGCCCAGATACGGCACCTTGTTCTCGCGCGCAAAACGAATCGCGGCAATCTTGCCTTCGGTACCGCGCTTGCCAAAGCCGCCCGGCACCAGAATGGCATCCATATTCTTGAGGGCATCACAGCCGTTACGCTCCAGGTCTTCCGAATCCAGATAATGGATGCGTACCTTGGCGTGCGTCTGGATACCGGCATGCACCAGCGCTTCGATCAGCGACTTATACGATTCCGTCAGATCCACGTACTTGCCCACAAAAGCCACATCGACAAAGCGCTCGGGGTTATCCAGCGAATGGACCAGCTTATTCCAGATCGACAGGTCCGCTGCGCGGGCCAGAATCGCCAGCTTATGGCAGACGATCTCGTCCAGCATCTGGTTGTGCAGCATTTCCGGAATCTTGTAGATCGACGGCGCATCCAGCGCTTCGATCACGGCTTCCGGGGCCACGTTACAGAACAGCGCAATCTTGCGGCGCTCTTCGACAGGGATCTCACGGTCAGCACGGCACAGCAGCACGTCCGGCTGGATACCGATTTCACGCAGTTCTTTGACCGAGTGCTGGGTCGGCTTGGTTTTCAGCTCACCCGCCGTCGGAATCCACGGCAACAGGGTCAGATGGATGTAACAGACATTGTTACGACCTTCTTCAATACCCATCTGGCGGATGGCCTCGAGGAACGGCAGCGATTCGATATCACCCACCGTGCCGCCGACTTCAACGAGCGCCACGTCAGCGCCTTCGGCGCCACGCTTGACCAGATGCTTGATCTCGTCAGTAATGTGCGGAATCACCTGGACGGTTTTACCCAGGTACTCACCACGGCGTTCTTTCTTGATCACCGACTCGTATACCTGGCCCGTCGTAAAGTTATTACGCTTGCTCATACGGGCGCTGGTAAAGCGCTCGTAGTGGCCCAGATCGAGATCGGTTTCAGCCCCGTCTTCCGTCACGAACACTTCGCCGTGCTGGAAAGGACTCATCGTCCCGGGGTCAACGTTGATATAAGGGTCGAGTTTTAAATGGGTGACTTTGAGCCCACGCGATTCGAGGATCGCACCCAGAGAGGCGGCCGCAATTCCCTTACCGAGGGAAGACACGACACCACCCGTGACGAAGACATATTTGGTCATAACAAAACGTGCAGCGGGAAAGCCCGATGATACCCGATGCCGGCCACCTTCTCAAACCAAAACGACAAAAAATCTCATCGCCTCACCGCGGGTAAAAACAGCATTTCCCGTATAATGAAAGGCTTTCGAGCCCTTTTTAAAGCCATGTCCATGAGCCACGCTATCAATCACCCCCTGCAATCCATCATCGAGAACCTCTGGGAAAACCGCAACGACCTGTCGCCGACCAGCTCGCCCAAAGAGGCCAAGGAAGCCATCGACCAGGTCATCCATGAACTGGATCGTGGCACCCTGCGTGTCGCCGAAAAAATCAATGGCGAATGGGTCACCCACCAGTGGGTGAAGAAGGCCGTGCTGCTCTCCTTCCGCACCAACGACAACCGCGTACAAGAAAGCGGCGAGCTGCGTTACTTCGACAAGGTCGACACCAAATTCCAGGGCTGGACCGAAGAACAGTTCCGTGAAGGTGGTTTCCGCGTTGTGCCACCGGCCACCGCCCGTCGTGGTTCGTACATTGCCAAGAACGTGGTGCTCATGCCCTCCTACGTCAACATCGGCGCCTACGTTGATGAAGGCACCATGGTCGACACCTGGGCGACTGTTGGCTCTTGCGCCCAGATCGGCAAAAACGTCCACCTGTCGGGCGGCGTTGGCATCGGCGGCGTGCTCGAGCCGCTACAG
>JALRGK010000179.1 GCA_023253415.1 Rhodocyclaceae bacterium | reverse complement strand
CACCTTGAAGGCGACCACCAGTGACGGCAAAAAGATCACCTCCTACGCGCCGCCCGATATCTGGCTGGTATCCGATCTGCTGAAGAGTGGCGTCAAGATCGAAGCCAAGCCCGAAGAAGAGCCTTCGATGCTGATGAATATTTTCGTTAGCTGGTTCCCGATGCTGCTCCTGATTGGCGTGTGGATTTTCTTCATGCGCCAGATGCAGGGCGGTGGCGCCAAGGGCGGCGGCCCGTTCTCGTTCGGTAAGAGCAAGGCGCGCATGACCGACCAGGCCCAGAACACGGTGACCTTCGCCGATGTGGCCGGCTGTGATGAGGCCAAGGAAGAAGTGCAGGAGCTGGTGGATTTCCTCAAGGATCCCACCAAGTTCCAGAAGCTGGGTGGCCGTATTCCGCGTGGCGTGCTGATGGTGGGTAGCCCGGGTACCGGTAAGACGCTGCTGGCTAAAGCCATTGCCGGCGAAGCCAAAGTGCCGTTCTTCTCGATTTCCGGTTCGGATTTTGTGGAAATGTTCGTCGGTGTGGGGGCCGCTCGCGTGCGTGACATGTTCGAGCAGGCCAAGAAGCAGTCACCATGCATTATCTTCATCGACGAAATCGATGCGGTGGGTCGCCATCGTGGCGCAGGTCTGGGTGGCGGTAACGATGAGCGCGAGCAGACGCTGAACCAGATGCTCGTGGAGATGGACGGCTTCGAGGGGAGCCAGGGGGTGATCGTGATCGCCGCGACCAACCGTCCGGATATTCTCGATCCAGCACTTTTGCGTCCGGGCCGTTTCGATCGCCAGGTCGTCGTACCGCTGCCCGATATCCGCGGTCGCGAAGAAATCATCAAGGTGCACATGCGTAAGGTGCCGGTGGCACCCGATATCAAGGCCGACATACTGGCTCGTGGTACACCGGGTTTTTCGGGGGCTGATCTGGCAAACCTGGTGAACGAGGCGGCGCTGTTTGCTGCGCGCCAGAACAAGCGGCTGGTCGATATGGAAGATTTCGAGAAAGCCAAAGACAAGATCATGATGGGCGCCGAGCGTCGCAGCATGGTCATGAGTGAAGACGAGAAACGCAATACGGCGTATCACGAGTCGGGTCACGCCGTTGTCGCCAAGCTGTTGCCGAAGTCAGACCCGGTACATAAGGTCACGATTATTCCGCGTGGCCGTGCATTGGGTGTGACCATGCAGCTGCCGGAGCAGGATCGTTACGCCTATGATCGCGGCTATCTGATGGATCGCATCGCCGTGCTGTTTGGTGGTCGCGTGGCTGAAGAGCTGTTCATGAACCAGATGACGACGGGCGCGTCGAATGACTTCGAACGTGCCACATCGATGGCGCGTGACATGGTGACCCGCTACGGCATGTCGGATCTCGGTCCGATGGTCTATGGTGAGAATGAGGGTGAGGTTTTCCTCGGTCGCTCGGTGACTACGCATAAGGCGATGTCGGAAGCGACGATGCAGCAGGTGGATGCCGAGATCCGTCGCATCATTGACCAGCAGTATGCTTTGGCCAAGCGTCTCCTGGATGAAAATCGCGACAAGGTCGAGGCGATGACCCAGGCGCTGCTCGAATGGGAAACCATTGATGCGGATCAGATCAACGACATCATGGCTGGTAACACGCCGCGTCCGCCGCAGCCGCCAGGGGGCGGTTCAAATCAGCCGCCTTCGGCACCTGTAACCGCGAATACAGACGGTGCCACGGCGGCTGCCTGATGCATTGCTGATGTTCAAGTGATTCGGGCCGGCCCCTCTCGGGTCGGCCTTTTTGTTGATGAAGGCGTATGGCTGAATATGTGATTCGTTGTGGTAAGCATCGCTTGAACTGGGCGCCTGGCCGCCCTTTGGTGATGGGTATCGTCAACGTTACCCCCGATTCTTTTTCGGGTGATGGTCTTGCGAAGCATGCTGATGCTGCCTTCGCGCAGGCTGTTGCGATGATGGCGGCCGGGGCCGATCTGGTGGATGTGGGTGCAGAGTCGACGCGTCCGGGAGCGGCGTTGGTGAGTGCCGATGAGGAGTTGGATCGACTGCTACCGTTGTTAGAGCGTTTGCAGGCGGCAGATGTGCCCGTGTCGGTAGATACCTACAAGGCGGCCGTGATGGCTGAAGCGATACGTTGTGGCGCTGGGCTCATCAATGATATTTCTGCGCTGGGTGATCCGGCTGCCGCTGAAACCGTAGGGCCGCATGCGGATGTGGCTCTGTGTCTGATGCATATGCAGGGGCGGCCGGCCGATATGCAAAAGTCACCGGTGTATGCTGATGTTGTCACAGAGGTACAGGTCTTTTTGGCCGATGCGGTAGAGCGTGCCGAGGCGGCGGGTATTGATCGTACGCGGATTGTGCTGGATCCCGGATTTGGCTTTGGCAAGACTTTTATTCATAATCAGACATTATTTCGCGCATTGCCATGTTTTGTCGCCACAGGGTTGCCTGTGCTGGTTGGTGTCTCACGTAAGTCGATGATCGGTGAGATCACAGGGCGTGCGGTAGATGCCCGAACGGCGGGGAGCGTCGCTGCTGCCATGCTGGCGGCGCAGTCAGGTGCAGCTATCGTGCGGGTGCATGATGTGGCGCAGACTGTGGATGCACTCAAGATTTGTCAGGCCTTGGGGTCGTTGTAGATCGTTGAAATTTAGTTGGGGTAAGAAATGAGTCGTAAGTATTTTGGGACAGATGGGGTGCGTGGTCGTGTGGGTCAGTATCCAATTACCCCTGACTTTGTATTGCGCTTGGGTTATGCCGCAGGCCGCGTTTTGGTCAAGCGGGGTGAGTCGGGTAGTCATCGTCCTGGTGTGTTGATCGGCAAGGACACCCGTAATTCGGGGTACATGCTGGAAGCCGCGCTGGAAGCTGGTTTTTCGGCGGCGGGTGTCGATGTTTATTTGGTTGGACCGCTGCCGACGCCGGGAATTGCCTACCTGACCCGTGCGCTGCGTTTGCAGGCCGGGGTGGTGATTTCTGCGTCACATAATCCTTTTGAAGACAATGGCATCAAGTTCTTTTCGGCCGATGGTAAAAAACTGCCGGATGATGTCGAGCGCGCCATCGAAGCGGCGATCGACGAGATGGAGGGTAAACCTATGCAAACGGTTGCGCCGAAAGATCTGGGGCGTGCCCGACGTATTGATGATGCCGCGGGTCGCTACATTGAATTCTGCAAGAGCACGGTGCCGCATAGCTTTGATTTGCGTGGATTTAAGATCGTGGTGGACTGCGCGCATGGCGCTGCTTACCACATTGCGCCGGAAGTCCTGCATGAACTCGGCGCGGATGTGATTGCTATCGGAAATCACCCGGATGGCGAGAATATCAATGCGGGTGTCGGCGCGCTGCATCCAGAGTCATTGGGGTGTCAGGTGGTCGCAGCAGGTGCCGATTTCGGTATTGCGCTGGACGGCGATGCGGATCGATTGGTCATGGTCGATGCCGAAGGGAGGGCGTATGACGGTGACCAGATTCTTTACGCCATCGTGCGGGAACGTCTGCTGGATGGCCCTGTGTCGGGCGTGGTAGGCACTCTGATGACGAATATGGCGTTAGAGCAATCCCTGAAAGATCTGGGTGTGCCGTTCAAGCGAGCCAAAGTAGGGGATCGTTATGTCATGGAGCTGTTGGCTGCCGAGGGCTGGCTGTTTGGTGGTGAAAACTCTGGCCATATTCTGGCGCTGGATCGCCACACCACGGGTGATGGCCTGGTTTCTGCCCTACAGGTTCTTGTAGCCCTCAAACGCTCTGGCGGTACGCTGGCTGAATTGCTAGGTGGGCTCAAGCTTTATCCGCAAACCATGATCAATGTGCCGGTAAAACCGGGATACAACTGGCGGGATGCACCAACGGTAGTGGCAGCGGTGCAAGCTAGTGAGGCGCGTCTTAATGATTGCGGTCGGGTATTGCTTCGCCCTTCAGGTACCGAGCCAGTACTGCGTGTGATGGTAGAGGCGGAAGATGCCGCCATGTCACGTTTCGAGGCCGGATCGATTGCTGAAGTGGTTCGTTTGTCTCTGTGAAGATTGACCGGGGCGCGGCAAAAAAATAGAATCACACCTTAGAAATCAAACGCATGGGGCGCTCGCCAAAGGGTTGAGCGCCTTTTTATCGCATGGAGCGATCAGAGAAAAACTATGACGGTCGTCAGAACCCCCTTGGTGGTAGGCAACTGGAAGATGAACGGTAGCTTTGAGGCTAACCGCCTTCTTCTGGAAAGTCTGCTCGGTTTGCTGGCTCAGAAGCGCTTGCCTGAGGTTGGCGTTTGTCCGCCGTTTCCGTACCTGCCTCAAGTCGGTGCGCTTTTGGCAGAAACACCGGTCGGCTGGGGTGCGCAAACGGTGAGTGAGCACCGAGTGGGTGCCTATACAGGTCAGGTGAGTGCCTCGATGCTTAAGGATCTCGGCTGTCGGTATGTCATCGTGGGGCACTCGGAACGTCGTCAGTTTTGTGGAGAAACAGACGAGACGGTTGCATCCCAGGCGCTGACGACCCTGGATAGTGGTCTGATGCCGATAGTTTGTGTGGGTGAATCAGCCGAAGAAGAAGCGGCCGGCAAAACTCTGGCGATTATTGACCGTCAGCTGGCACCGGTATTGCTGGCCTTGGCCGGTGTGGCCGATGAAGGGGCAAGCGTGGTGGTCGCCTATGAGCCGGTCTGGGCGATTGGCACCGGAAAAACGCCCACCCCAGAGGGCGTTCAGGCTGTTCATGCCCATATCCGCCAGGCATTGCTGCAGGCTGGCCTGGTTCAAACCCGGATTCTGTATGGGGGGAGCGTCAAGGCTTCTAATGCAGAAACGCTATTCGCGCTGCCCGATGTTGATGGTGGCTTGATTGGTGGTGCCGCCCTGAATGCGGTGGAATTCAGTACAATCTGCACCGCTGCGGCTAATCGGCTGGTGTAACAAACAGTTTTTCAAGAAAGAGATGTAGGTAAACCGATGGATATTCTTTACGTAATCGTGCTGGTCGTGAACATTGTGTCTGCGCTGGGTGTGATCGGTCTGGTGCTCATGCAGCATGGCAAGGGTGCCGATATGGGGGCAGCGTTCGGTAGTGGTGCTTCTGGCAGCCTTTTCGGTGCCACAGGCTCTGCCAATTTTCTGTCGCGCTCGACGGCTGTATTGGCCACCGTGTTCTTCATTACCGCGCTGACTCTCGCCAATCTACAATCTTCGCAAGCGAAAAATGCTGGCAGTGTGATGCAATCCAATGTAGAATCCACACCCGCTGGCGCAGGTGCTGCGGCAGTGCCGACAGACGGTAAAACAACCGATACTGATGGTGCTTCCAAAGCCAAAAACGTGCCTCGGTAAGTTACTGATTTATGTAACAAACCGGACAGGAATGCCGACGTGGTGAAATTGGTAGACACGCTATCTTGAGGGGGTAGTGGCGAAAGCTGTGCGAGTTCGAGTCTCGCCGTCGGCACCAGGACAATATTGTTCGGCCTGGTCGGTTGTTGTTGTGAATGTTGTGCGTCATTTGGCAAACTTTGGGTGGCTTGATGCTCGAAA
>JALRGK010000148.1 GCA_023253415.1 Rhodocyclaceae bacterium | reverse complement strand
AATCCGGATTGGCGTTGTAGGTATCGTCTATGATCAATGCGCCGGCAATGCCTGCCTTCTGCTGCAATCGACCGGCCACGCCACCAAAGCTTGCCAGCGCCTTCGCCATCTGCGCCAGATCCAGGCCTGCGGCAAATCCGGCAACGATCGCCTGCGTCGCGTTGCTGGCGTTGTGCCGTCCGGCCAGCGGCAACATCAGCCGGATTTCACCGCCAGGTGTCTGCACATGCAGCGACTGCCCGTCCGTGCCGCGATCCGTGACATCGGTCACAAAGGCTGGCACTAACGCATCTGCCAGCACCGAAGCGCTCAACACATGTGTACCCAGCACACGACGTCCGGCCCGAATACGCTTCAACCAGGACAAGGCATGCGGGTCGTCGAAATTAATGATCGCCGCCCCGCCTTCGGGAAGCGCATCAAACAAACTGCCTTTTTCTTCTGCGACACCCGCCAGCGACCCCACGCCGGCCAGATGCGCGCGCTGTGCATTGGTCACGATCGCAATCGTCGGTTGCGCCAGCTGCGCCAGGGCGGCGATCTCACCCGGGTGACTCATGCCCAGTTCAATTACGGCATAGCGGTGCTGCGGCCCAAGGCGCAACAACGTCAACGGCAGCCCGATCTCGTTATTGAAATTACCCAGCGTATTGAGTACCGCCGAATCACCCACCACGTCACGGAACAGATGTGCCACCAGCTCCTTGGTGGTTGTCTTGCCATTCGAACCGGTAATAGCCACCACGGGCAGATCGTAACGCGCGCGCCAGGCCTGACCCAGGGTCCCCAGGGCATGACGTGTGTCATCGCAGACAATCAGCGGCCAACCTTCGAGCGCCGAAGACGTCAGCACAGGATGCCCGGCTTCGACAACGGCGGCCACGGCCCCGGCTTCACGCACATCTTCGAGAAACTCATGGGCATCGAACTGCGCACCACGCAGGGCAACAAACAAATCGCCCGGCTGCAGTGTGCCGGTATCGGTCGACACCCCCTGCACCATCTCGCTACCGGATCCGTTCGGCAGATGCGCCGACAACCAGTCGGCCACCAGCGACAGCGGCACCGCTTCTGCCAGCCGTACGGAACGCATCGGTTTCTGAGCGGTCGTCATGTCAGCGCACCTCCGCCGGCACATGATCGCGCCAGGCCGCCAAAGCCTTGCGGGCGTGCATCGCATCATCAAAAGGATAGTACTGGCCGCGAATCTCCTGCGTCTGTTCGTGTCCTTTACCCGCCAGCAGTACCACATCTTCGGCAGCGGCTGCCGCAATAATCGTTGCGATCGCTTCAGCCCGATCTTCGATGACCGTGGCGCCGGGAGCGCCGTCTACAATCGCCGCAATAATGGCGTCGGGTGTTTCCCAACGCGGATTGTCCGAGGTCACCACCACGTTGTCGGCACCCAGCGCTGCGGCGCGCCCCATTTCCGGACGCTTACCCGGATCACGATCACCACCACAACCAAATACGCAAATCAGACGACCACCGCGTGCCGTCGTCACATCTCGCAGCGCCGCCAGAATATGCGTCAACGCATCGGGGGTATGCGCATAATCCACCACGACGAGGGGTGCATTATCGCCCCCCTGACAGGCCATGCGACCCGCCGGCGGTTCCAGGCGGGCCAGATGCACGACGATCTCTGCCGGGCTCAAACCCTGTGCCACCAGCACGGCCGCCACGGCCAGCAGATTCGACAGGTTATGCCGCCCGATGATTCTTGTTGCAAACGGCAACCGCTCATCGCCCAGAGCCAGTGTGGCACTCATGCCATTGGCGGTTGTCTGCACGGAGGCTGCGCCCACCCACTGCACAGACGCCGGCAGATCCGCCGGGCGCTCGCTCAAACCATAGGCCAGCACCAGCGGTGCACTCGTCCCGGCAATAAGCGCCCGGCCGAAGGCATCATCATGGTTAATCACGGCCGCCCGCAAACCCTCCCAATGGAACAGGCGGGCCTTGGCCGCCGCGTAGGCTTCCATGGTCTGGTGATAATCCAGATGATCCCGGGTCAGGTTCGTGAATACGGCGCAATCCACGAGACTGCCGGCCATCCGCAATTCTTCAATACCGATCGAGCTCGCCTCGACCGCACAAGCGGTCGCGCCGTCTTCCACAAAATCTGCCAGCAGATGGGCATACTGCGCCGCATCCGGCGTCGTAAACCCGGTGGCAACCATCGCTTCCGGATATCCGGCACCCAGCGTCCCGATCACGGCACAACGGCCCGGCATGGTTTGCGCCAGCCATTGTGTGACCGTCGTTTTACCGTTGGTGCCGGTCACGGCCAGTACCCGCAGACGGGCACTCGGATGGCCATACACCTGTTGGGCAATCGGTCCAACCAGCGCATGCAATCCTTCGACAGCAATCACCGGTGCACTGCCAAACTCGGCGACACAGAGCGGCAGATCGGCCGCCCACAATACGGCACAAGCGCCATTGGCCAGTGCATCACGCGCATATACGGCGCGCGCACCCGACTCCGGCACTTCGGCTACATACAGATCGCCCGCCCGGATACGACGGCTATCGGCACAGACACCGGTTGGTCGCAATCCCTGTGCGAGCACCCAGCTCAAGACATCTTCACGGGTTGAAAGCGGCTGCATCAGTGCGCCCCCTTCTTCTTATCCGACACCGGCGCAGGCGCGACGACAGCCGCAGTCTTCACAGCCACCGGTGCCATCTCCTTATCCTGCGGCACCCCCAGCGTACGCAGCGCACCGCCCATCACTTCAGAGAACACCGGCCCGGCCACATCGCCACCATAGTGCGCGCCGACCGGTTCATCGACCACCACGCCCACGACAAGGCGCGGATCGGAGATCGGACCAATACCCACGAAAGAGGCTAGATACTTATTGGCATAACGACCATTCACCAGCTTGTGGGCGGTACCCGTTTTGCCGCCGACACGATACCCCGGTACCGCTGCCTTGTTGGCCGTACCTTCCGGACTCACCACCATCTCCAGCATCAGACGCACCTGGCGCGATGTCTCCGGCGCAAAGACCGGCTGCCCGGCAACCGGTCCGTTCGTCTTGAGCAGCGAAAGCGGGACGGCATCGCCATCTCGGCCAAAGATACTATAGGCATGCGCCAGCTGAGCCACGGTCACCGACACGCCATGACCATACGACATGGTGGCCTGTTCAATCGGTTTCCAGGTCTGCCAGGGGCGAAGACGACCCCCGACTTCGCCAGGAAATCCCAGACCTGTCGGTTTACCAAACCCGGCCTTGCTCATCATCGTCCACATGTCTTCCGACGGAAAACCCAGCGCGATTTTAGTCGCACCGATATTTGACGACTTCTGGATCACCTGTGCCAACGTCAGCGCACCATGCGGGTGTGCATCACTGATCGTGGCGCTACCAATCGTCATCTTGCCGGGTGCGCAATTAATGATCGAATCGAATTTGTACTTGCCGCGATCCAGCGCCAACGCCGCAATAAAAGGCTTCATGGTCGAACCAGGCTCAAAGCTATCGGTGACGGCACGATTCCGCAGCTGCCCCCCGGAAAGCTGCGAACGGTTATTCGGGTTGTAGGTTGGCCAGTTAGCCAACGCCAGAATCTCGCCTGTCTTGACATCCGCCACGATCACACTGCCGCCCTTGGCATTAAACTTTTCGGCGGCGTTACGCAGTGCATTGAACGCAATGAACTGGATCTTCGAATCAATCGCCAGCTGGATATCATCACCGTCCTGCGGCGGACGCTCCGATCCCACTTCTTCAACGATCTGACCGCGGCGATCCTTGATCACCGTCCGCTCGCCGTTCTTGCCCACCAGGCGTGATTCGAAGGCCAGCTCGACGCCCTCCTGACCGCGATCATCCTTACCCGTAAAGCCCACCATATGGGCCACCATGTCACCCGCGGGATAGAAACGGCTGTATTCGCGATCCATCTGGATGCCCGGCAGCTTGAGGGCGGCAATGCGTGCGGCAGCATCTGGCGACACCTGATGCTTCAGATAGACGAAACTCTTATCCCCGGTCAGCTTTTTCTCGATCTGACGCGGATCCATCTCCAGCAGATTACCCAGGGCTTTCAACTGGTCTTTATCCAGCTTGGCATCGGCTGTCGCCCACACCGCACGCATCGGTGTCGATTGCGCGAGCATGTCGCCATGACGATCCAGGATCTTGCCGCGCGATGCCGGGATATCCAGCACGCGACGATAGCGCGCATCCCCTCGCTCCTGCAGGAAATCTTCGTTGATGATCTGCAGATAGAAGGCACGCCCCACCAGCGCCAGCAAGGCGCCAAAAATCAGCGCCGACACCAGATGAATCCGCCATCCCGCCAGCTGATCCTTGAGCACGGGGCTTTCGGTAAAGCGATGATCCTTGCGGCTCATTGCGCCCCTCCGAGCTTCTGCACTTTCTTCATATCGGGCGGTTGCATACCCAGCTTTTCACGGGCAATTTTTTCAATGCGCGTATGCGCCGCCCACGACGACATCTCTAACTGCAACTGGCCAAATTCGACATCCAGATTATGCGAACGCTCACGCTCCTGCTCCAGCGCCTGCAGGCGCTTACGCGCCTGATGCTGACTGGTAATCACACCGATCGAAGAGACCAGCACAACGACGATAAGCAGAAGATTCAGTCGGCGCATGATCGTTCCTAGGCCGCCAGCTTTTCTGCAACGCGCATGATGGCGCTACGCGCCCGCGGATTGATCGCCAGCTCTGCCTCACCCGCCTTGACCGGCTTACCGACAATCGCCAGCGCCGGCTTCGGTAACTGCGCCACCGTCAGCGGCACGCCTTTGGGCGGCTCGGCCGGCTTGGCGCCCGCCTGCATAAAACGCTTCACAACACGATCTTCCAGGGAATGGAAGCTGATCACCACCAGCCGTCCCCCCGGCTTCAACAGGTTCATCGCCTGCGGCAACGTTAACGCCAGCTGGCCGAGCTCCTGATTGATATAAATCCGTACAGCCTGGAAGGTGCGCGTCGCCGCATCCTGGCCGGGCTCACGGGTGCGCACGCACGCGCGTACAAGCGCTGCGAACTCCCCTGTTGTGGTGATAGGACGCTCGGCCCGAGCAGCCACAACCTTCTTTGCAATCGAGAGAGCAAACCGTTCTTCGCCATAATCTTTGATCACCTCCGCCAAAGTTTTTTCATCGACTTCTGCCAGCCAGGCTGCAGCCGTCTGGCCGCGGGTTGTATCCATGCGCATATCCAGCGGCGCATCGAAACGGAACGAGAACCCACGGGATGCCGTATCAAGCTGGGGAGAGGAGAGCCCCAGATCGAACAGCACCCCGTCTACCCGGGCCACATCAAAACCAACTTGCTTTGCCGCATCCGCCATGCCATCAAACGCGGTATGCACGAGCGTGAAACGCGGATCATCCAGCAACGCGCCCGAAGCAATCGCCTGCGGATCACGATCGAGCGACAGCAACCGACCCCGCGGGCCCAGTTGCGACAGAATTTTTCGGGAATGCCCACCCCGACCAAAGGTGGCATCGATATAACAACCATCCGGCCGAATCGCCAGCGCCTCGACAGCCTCGTCGAGCAATACGGTCTGATGAAATTCGGACATCGGGCTGGCGATTTCTGCGGCGGCGGAGGCACTAGGGGCGCGAGGTGTCGGGCGGCTCACCTCGACGCGGGTTGTCACAGTGCGAAGTCCTCGAAACCAGCCGGCGGTTCCGCCGACTGCAGCACTTCAACCGCAGCCTCATTCTGGGCCTGCCAACCGGCATCGCTCCATAACTCGAAGTGCGAACCCAGACCGACCATCCACACCTTGCGCTCCAGACCCGCAAAATCACGCAACTCCGGCGCAATCAGCAAACGGCCGGCCGAATCCATGGCTTCCTCACGGGCATTACCAATCAGCACACGCTTCAGCGCCGCCGAACGCACATCAAAACTTGGCGCCTTCAGAATACGGTCGCGGATCGGCGTCCAGGCCGGCTCCGGATAGAGCAGCAGACACTTATGCGGATGCGCCGTCAGAATCAGACCACCGCCGTCTGCTGTCGCCGATTCACGATTCGCCAATGCAGCCGCCAATGGCTCCCGGTGGCGCGCCGGAATGGCAAGCCGACCTTTGGCATCAAGCGTCAGAGCGATAGCACCTTGAAAGGACATGGACCGTTTTTGCGTCTAATTAACAGCGGAAAACTTCGAAACAGGATCGGCGTGAAACCATCGGCTTCCCACTTCTCCCCACTTTTTTCCACTTTAGAGAACAAAGAACCCTCGGTCAAGGGGTTTTTTCACATTTTTTCCAATGACAACAAGGGGTTAGCGCACTTTTCCCAGAAAAATCCGGCGCAAAAAATCCATATAAATCAAAGGGACAAAATCGGTACTTAAAGTGCAGAATTAACAAAACCCACAAAGTTATCCACAAAAAATTTTGGTCGG
>JALRGK010000099.1 GCA_023253415.1 Rhodocyclaceae bacterium | reverse complement strand
CTTGTTGACCTTCTTGATCAGCTCGTTTTCATGCGGACGGTACGGGTCGAGCCAGAACACGGCCGGCATGCCGGAGTTGCGGGCACGGGTGACGGCCAGCTTGACCCAGTCGCGGATCGGTTCATCCTTGACTTGGCACATACGCCAGATGTCGCCCTTCTCAACGTTCTGGGTGAGCAGCACTTCGCCGGTGTCGATATCGACAATATTGGCGATGCCGTCTTCGACGATTTCAAAAGTCTTGTCATGTGAGCCGTACTCTTCGGCCTTCTGGGCCATCAGGCCGACGTTCGGCACGGTACCCATGGTCTTCGGATCGAAGTTACCGTTGGTCTTACAGAAATTGATCATTTCCTGATAGATACGGGCGAAGGTCGATTCCGGCATGACGCACTTGGCATCGTATTGCTTACCATCGGCACCCCACATTTTGCCGCCAGCACGGATCATGGCGGGCATGGAGGCGTCGACGATGATGTCGTTGGGCGAATGGAAGTTGGTAATGCCTTTGGCCGAATCGACCATGGCCAGTTTGGGGCGGTGTTCCTGGCAGGCATGCAGATCGCGGACAATTTCGTCACGCTTTGATTCCGGCAGGGTTTTGATCTTCTCGTAGAGGTCGACCATGCCGTTATTGACGTTGATGCCCAGTTCTTCAAACAGCTTGCCGTGCTTTTCGAAGGCTTCTTTGTAGAAAATCTTAACGCAGTGGCCGAATACGATCGGGTGCGAGACCTTCATCATGGTGGCCTTTACGTGCAGCGAGAACAGGATGCCCGACTTGCGGCAGTCTTCCAGTTCCTTCTCGTAAAAATCGCACAGTGCCTTCTTGCTCATGAACATAGAATCGATGATTTCACCAGCCTGCAGTGCCACCTTTTCTTTCAGAACGATTGCCTTGCCGCCCTTGGCGATCAGTTCCATGCGCACGTTACGGGCTTTGTCCAGCGTCATGGATTTTTCACCATGGTAGAAGTCGCCACCGTGCATGTGCGAGACATGCGTCTGCGACCACTGGTTCCACGTGCCCATTGAGTGTGGGTGCTTTTTGGCGTAGTTCTTCACAGCCTGCGGGGCACGGCGGTCCGAGTTACCCTCACGCAGTACTGGGTTTACTGCTGAACCGAGGCACTTACCAAAGCGCTTGGCGAGCGCTTTCTCTTCGTCGGTCTTCGGGTCTTCCGGGTAGTTCGGGATGGCGTAACCCTTGGCTTGCAGTTCCTTGACGCAGGCTTTGAGCTGAGCAACCGAAGCGCTGATGTTCGGCAGCTTGATAATGTTCGTGTCCGGCTGCAGGGTCAGTTTGCCCAGTTCGGCCAGATTGTCGGGAACTTTCTGGTCGTCGTTGAGGAATTCGGAAAACTCGGCGAGGACACGGGCAGAAACCGAGATATCACTCTTGACGATTTCAATACCGGCCGGATCAGTGAAGGTGCGGATGATCGGCAGGAATGCACAGGTAGCGAGCAGCGGTGCTTCGTCCGTGAGCGTGTAGATGATCTTCGACTTCTTGTCTGCCATGGTGTCCCCTTGAATTCAAGTAGTAGTTATAGAGGGCTCGTTGTGCGAGCCACATGTTGCCGTCAGGTTAGTTCGGCGAATTTATGAGTATCCGCACCAGCGGGGATCTCGTCAATGCATCAACTTCTTAATCGAGCCCTTTTTCAGGACTTTTTTAGGCGCCACAACGAGGTCGTTTCTTTAGCCCGTACTTTGTGCAGTGCGTCAGTCTGGTTGCGGGTTTTAGGGTGCCTGGGATGAGTATCTAGCCGATCGGCGACCGTGAGGCCGCCAGCGGTAATCCAACCCATTAATTCCTGCCGGCTGCGAAGGCCGAGAAGCTCGGCGATGTCGGACAGGACGAGCCAGGCTTCCCCTGCGGGGGTTAAGTGTTCTGCCGCGCCTGCGAGAAAGGCTTTGAGCATTTGCGAGTCCGGGTCATAGACGGCCGCCTCCACGGGGGAGGTCGGGATGGCTGGAAGCCAGGGGGGGTTGCAGAGGATGAGGTCAGCCAGCTCCGGTACCTCGGTGGCGGTCGGAAACAGGTCGGCACGCACCAGCTGGACCTGACGGTTATAACCCAGGCGTTGTATGTTTTCTGCGGCGCAGGCCAGGGCACGAGGGGCGATATCCGTGCCAATCACCCGGGGAATACCCCGTTTGGCCAGGACGCAGCTTAATACTCCGGAGCCGACACCGATATCCAAGGCCAGGTTGCAGTCCGCGGGCAATGGGGCATTGGCGACGAGATCCACATATTCGCCCCGTACCGGTGAAAATACGCCGAAGTGCGG
The DNA here is from genome assembly GCA_023253415.1 of Rhodocyclaceae bacterium. GTDB lineage: Bacteria > Pseudomonadota > Gammaproteobacteria > Burkholderiales > Rhodocyclaceae > Fluviibacter. The sequence continues at coordinate 2,333 of JALRGK010000099.1, read as the reverse complement.
ATGAATCGCGGCGTCGAGCGCCGGGACGTACGCCCCCTTTTTCTGCCACTCGTAAGCACTGACCAGCGCTAGTAAGCCGCGCAGAGAGATCACGGCATCGCCGGTTGCCGGAACTGCCGGCCCCAGGGCGGCGGCGCAGGCATCGGCGACATCCTGGCCTCGCCGCAAGGGCAGCCGGTAATCGCTGGTGAGCGGGACCAACAGCCGAGCGAGTAGGGTTGCGCGACGACCTTGGGCGGCCCGATGGCGCTCGAAAGCCTCGAGCGCGGTTTTAGCAGGCGGCGGGTTGTTTCTCGCCGGGCGGTCCACGCGGCGGGTGAGCGCCTGCAACAAATGCCGCGCATTGGGATAGTCGCCACGCCAGAGAATGGCCGTGCCGGATTGCACCAGTTTGAAGGCGGCGTCGGCAGACAGTGTGTCGTCAGCGATGACGACCTGATCGGGTGGCGGCAGGCCGGCTTCGGAAATCCAGCGGGCCTGATGGGGGTGGCCGTTGTCGAGCCAGTGTAGTGTGGGCATGGGTTGATGCGACATGCCGCATTGTAGCGACTTCCTCGCGGATGATTAGGCGCATTTGGAATTCATCGCGGTTCGGCGTAGCCTTCTGCCTTTCGGACAGGAACCATGGCACTTAAATCAACCGTATTCAAGGCAGATCTGCAGCTGGCAGATCTGGACCGACACCATTTTGGCGATTATGCGCTGACCATTGCGCAACACCCGTCGGAAACGATGGAACGGGTGATGATTCGCTTATTGGCCTTTGCGTTGTATGCCTCGGAAGATCTGCGCTTTGGCCGGGGGCTTTCCAATGAAGACGATGCGTCGCTGTGGGAAATCGATCCGGGCGGGGTGACACGGTTATGGATTGACCTGGGCCTGCCCGATGAAACGCGCATCAAAAAAGCCTGTAGTCGTGCTGACCGCGCAGTGGTGATGACTTATGGTGGCCGGGCCTCGGATCTGTGGTGGCAGCAAAACGCCAATACGCTGTCGCGTTACAAGAATCTCTCTGTGATCCAGATTTCCCCGGAGGATAGTGAGACGTTGGTTGCCATTGCCAATCGCACGATGAAACTATCGTGGACGATTCAGGAAGGCATGGTCTATTTAGCCGAGGCGGCTGTGACGCCTCGCGTACTGATGTCTGCCACCGTGTGATGTCGCCCAAGCCCTGGTTCCTCTATTTGCTGGAATGTGCCAACGGGAGTTATTACGCCGGTATTACGACCGATGTGGCGGCGCGCTTTGCCGCGCATCAATCCGGTAAGGGGGCACGTTATACGCGGGCGAACCCGCCGCTGCGCATTGTCGGGCAGGTGGCCTATGCGGATCGTTCTGCCGCGTCGAAGGCAGAGTGGCAACTGAAGCGGTTGCCACGTGAGGCAAAGCCGGGTTTCTTCAAGGACGCTGAATAGTGACACGCGTTATTCTATGTCGGTGCTGTCGTGACCCTCGTTGGCCTGCTCAACCATCGGCGTTGGTAAGGCCTTGTTCGGTTTTACGCCCAGTTTCTTGAGCATTTCGGCCTGGCGAATCAGGTTGCCACGGCCCGTCGACAGCTTGTTGATCGCGCCGTCGTAGTCTTTCTGTGCCTGGCTGAGGCGGTTGCCTAGAGACTCCATGTCTTCCACGAAGCCGGCCAGCTTGTCGTAAAGCTCGGCACCGCGCTTGGCGATGTCTTGGGCGTTACGGTTCTGAGCCTCCTGACGCCAGAGGCTAGCAACGGTACGGACGACGAAAAGTAGCGTGGATGGACTTACTAGTAGGACGTTCTTGTTCCAGGCATCCATGAACAGGTCGCGATCATGGGTCACGGCCAGCATGAAGGCCGGTTCGATGGGGACGAACATGAGCACGAAATCCAACGACTTCAGGCCATACAGATCCTGATAGTTCTTGTCCGAGAGGCCTTTGATGTGAGCGCGCACAGCATCAAGATGCCGTTTGAGTGCGGCATCACGATGTTTGTCGTCCTCAGCACTGGCGTAGTCTTCATAAGCGACGAGCGTGGCCTTGGCGTCAATGACGAGATGGCGGTCTTCGGGGAGGTGCAGCACGACATCCGGCTGGAGGCGTTTGCCATCGCCGGTGGTGTGACTTTCCTGGACATCAAACTCTTCGCCTTTGCGTAGGCCGGCTGTTTCGAGCACCCGCTCCAGAATGAGTTCGCCCCAGTTACCCTGGGTTTTGTTGGACCCTTTCAGGGCTTTGGTGAGGTTGTTGGCTTCCTGACTGACCGTCTTGTTCAGTTCCATGAGCTGGCGCACCTGTTCGGCCAGGGCACTACGGTCTTTGCCTTCCTGCACATAGACCTGTTCCACCTTGCCCTG
>JALRGK010000085.1 GCA_023253415.1 Rhodocyclaceae bacterium | reverse complement strand
GTACCTCTGCCGGTATCGGCTGTATTGATTGTAAGAATGCGGTCGCTGAAGGGATTAACACCGTGCTTGCTCCAATGCGCGCGCGCGCGGCAGCACTGGCCGCCGAGCCCGAGAAAATCGATCGCATCCTGCGCGAGGGCGCAGCGCGTGCGCGTGCGCTGGCGGACGAAACGATGTCGCGTGTTCGCGCCGTGATGGGGCTGACAGGCTAAGTGATGTCTGACGATCAGATGCCATCGGAAGAACCCATGCTGCCGTCGGATCAACCGGCGGTTGGCGAAGAAGCGTCTGCAGAAGCGCCCTACGAACAGGCCATTCAGGTCACCGTCGAAAACGGTGAAACCCGGGTCATGCTCTATGGTCAGCCCATTGTGGACCTGCCGCAGGATCTCTACATCCCGCCCGATGCGCTGTCGGTCATGCTTGATGCCTTCGAAGGGCCGCTTGATCTGCTGTTGTACCTGATCCGTAAAGCCAACGTCGATATCCTTGATATCCCGATGGCCACGCTGACCACACAGTATCTGGATTATGTGGAAGCCATGCGCTCCGAGAATCTGGAGCTGGCGGCCGAGTATCTGGTTATGGCAGCCATGCTCATCGAGATCAAGTCGCGCATGCTGCTGCCGCGCCCCAAAGCCGAGTTCGAGGAAGAAACCGAAGATCCCCGTGCCGAGCTCGTTCGCCGGTTGATCGAATACGAGCAGATGAAATTGGCTGCCCGTGAAATTGACGAATTGCCCAAGGCGGAAGTCGATTTTCAGTGGCTCAATGTCTGGGTCGATAAAGAAGCGGTGGTTCGCCATCCCGATGTCTCGGCGGATGACCTGCATGCCGCCTGGCTGGCGGTTGTCCGGCAGGCCAAGTTGCATACGCACCACAAGATTGCCCGCGAAGAGTTGTCGGTCCGTGAACACATGGGCCTGATTCTGCGCACCCTGCGTGCCAAAGACGGCTATACCGAATTCGCCGAATTGTTCGATGTCAGCGGCGGCGTGCCCGTCGTGGTGGTTAATTTCATTGCCTTGCTGGAGCTTTGCAAGGAGCATTTGCTGGAAATGACGCAGACGGCGGCTTTTGCACCGATCTATGTGCGTCTCCCGACCGATGTGCCGGAACAATCGATGTTCGAAGCGCCTGAGGCCGAGGATGGAACAGAGGAGGGTGAGGATGTCTGAAGAACAGCGTTCCCTGACCGAAGTCGTTGAAACGACCGAGGGGATTATTGCACCCGGACCGGTCATTGATGTGGCCGAACTGGCCTGTGTTGTCGAAGCCGCGCTGCTGGCCTCAACTGCGCCGCTGGATATGGTGCATCTGCGCCGTTTGTTTGACGATACTGTTGCCGCTGATGAAATTCTGCAGGCGATCGCTCATCTGCAGGAGCGCTGGCAGAACCGGGGCTGTGAGCTGCTGGAGTTGGCCGATGGCTGGCGTTTTCGCACCCATGCGAAAATCCAGCCGCATCTGGATCGCCTTAACCCTGAAAAGCCGCCACGTTATTCGCGCGCCGTCATGGAGACGCTGGCGATCATTGCCTATCGTCAACCGGTCACCCGTGGCGATATCGAAGATATCCGCGGTGTGACGGTCGCCACCCAGGTCATCCGTACCCTCGAAGAGCGGGGCTGGATCGACACCGTGGGCCATCGCGAAACGCCGGGTAGACCGGCACTCTACGCAACAACCCGCCAGTTCCTGGACGATCTGGGCCTGCGTAGCCTGACCGAACTGCCACCACTTGAAACCCTGCAGGGCGCCCTCGAAGGCATGCCCGGAGCCTGAATCTGATGTCTGCACCTCGTAAACCTGCCGCCCCGGGTGCCCGCAAAGCCGCGCCTCGCCCGGCTGCTGCCCGCGGCCGTAAGCTCGTGGCCAAACCCGCGCCTGAAGCGCCGGTCGATGACTTTTTCGGTGACGATGAACTCGTCACCGAAGCGCCAGCCCGTAAAGCCGCGGCCGATGCCGGTGAACGTCTGCAAAAGCTACTCGCACAATCCGGCCTCGGTGGTCGGCGTGACATGGAAGAGTGGATTGCGGCGGGCCGCGTCCAGGTGAACGGCCAACCGGCCACCTTGGGGCAACGTGTGTTGCCGGGGGATCGGGTCAAGGTCAATGGCCGACTGGTGAACCTGCACGGTGCCATGCGCGCACCGCAGGTGCTGCTATATCACAAGCCGGAAGGGGAAATCGTCTCGCGTAGCGACCCGGCAGGGCGTCCGAACGTCTTTAGTAATCTGCCACGGGTACGTGGCGGCAAGTGGATCGCGGTGGGTCGTCTGGACTTCAACACCAGTGGCCTGTTGCTATTCACGACCTCGGGTGCGCTGGCCAATGCGCTGATGCATCCGCGCCACGAAATGATTCGTGAATACGCCGTGCGTGTGCTCGGCCCGCTGGATGAAGACGCTAAAGATCAACTCAAGAAGGGGGTCGAGCTGGAAGATGGCCCGGCCGCCCTCAACAGCATTGAAGATGCGGGCGGCGAGGGTGCCAACCAGTGGTACCGCGTTACCATTTCCGAAGGCCGTAACCGGGAAGTCCGACGCCTGTTCGAGGCCGTGGGGCGTACGGTCAGTCGTCTGATTCGAGTGAGATATGGTCCGTTTATCCTGCCGCCACGCCTGAAGCGGGGTCATCACCTGATGGTCGATGAAGCGGACGTGGAAAAACTGGTCAAGTCACTGGGCGCGGAAGCAGAAGGTCCGTCGCGCAATGTCGGTCAGAAAGTGCGTTCGGGCCGACCGGGGGCGAAACCGGCACCGCGTAGCCGCGGTCAGGCCCGTTCACAGGGCCATGGCGCTGCACCAAAGCGTAGCAGTCCTCGACCTAAGTCGAAAAATCCTTTATAATCACGAAGTTTTAAAAATTCCCGTACTGCCTGGCTGCGTCTGCGAATGATCAGCCGGGTCGTACAGCCGATTTTGGCGTGATGGGCTTTAAGCCCATTTTTTATTTGTGTTTTCCGTTATCACATGAGTCTGCAGGAACTGATCGAATCTACCGTTACCGGCCTGGGCTACGAGCTCGTTATGGTCGAGTTGTCGCCGCGCAGCCGCCTGATCCGGGTCTTTATCGACGCGCCGGAAAAGCCGCGTGGTGTTGATGTGGAAGATTGTGCCACCGTCAGTAACCAGTTGACGCATCTGTTTCAGGTAGAAAACATCGATTACGACCGGTTAGAGGTTTCGTCTCCCGGTCTGGATCGCCCACTGGTTAAACCAGCCGATTACACGCGTTTTGCCGGTTCGCAGGTGCAGATCAAACTGCGAATGCCCATCGGTGAGCGCCGCCAGTTCAACGGCACGTTGATTGGCCTGGATGGTGATCAGGTTCAGCTGGAGCTTGGTGCAGACACCATCACATTCCCGTTATCCAATATTGACAAGGCTCGCCTTGTTCCGAAATTTTGATTTGAGCGCTACAGAGGAAAGGACACCAAGATGACTCGTGAAATTCTATTGCTAGTCGACGCGCTGGCCCGTGAAAAGAACGTCAGCAAGGAAATCGTTTTTGCATCTCTGGAGCTCGCGCTGGCACAAGCCACGCGCAAGAAGATGAATCTGGAAGCCGATGTCCGTGTCGTGATCGACCGCGTGACCGGTGAGCATGAGTCGTTCCGCCGCTGGGAAGTGGTGGAAGACGCTGATCTGGAAAACGAAGATGCCCAGCTGGCGATCAGTGAAGCACGTGAGCAGCACCCGGAGATCGAAGTCGGCGACTTCATCGAAGAAGAGCTCGAGCCTATCGACTTTGGTCGTATCGGTGCCCAGGCAGCCAAGCAGGTGATCCTGCAGAAGATCCGCGACGCCGAGCGTGAAGCGCTGCTGCAGAACTTCCTGGAGCGTGGCGAACACCTCGTGACCGGCACCATCAAGCGCATGGAACGTGGCAACGCCATCGTTGAAGTGGGCAAGATCGAAGCGGTGCTGCCGCGTGATCAGATGATCCAGCGCGAAAACCTGCGTCCGGGTGACCGCGTCAAGGCCTTCCTGCTGCGCGTTGATCGTGCTGCGCGTGGCCCGCAACTCATCCTGTCGCGAACTGCGCCGGAATTCATCAGCCGCCTGTTCGAACTGGAAGTGCCGGAAATCGAAGATGGCCTCATGGAAATCAAAGCGGCTGCCCGTGACCCCGGCATGCGCGCCAAGATCGCCGTTCTGAGCAAGGATGCCCGTATCGATCCGATCGGTACCTGCGTGGGTCTGCGTGGCATGCGTGTGACGGCGGTTCGAAATGAGCTGGGCGGTGAGAACGTG
>JALRGK010000083.1 GCA_023253415.1 Rhodocyclaceae bacterium | reverse complement strand
CTTCGAGCTGCCCGAAGCACTGATTGCCCAGCACCCGGCCGCCGAACGCACGGCAAGCCGACTGCTACTGGTCACCGGGAACAGCTTTGCTGACAAGCAATTCACCGATCTGCCCAGCCTGCTCAGCCCGGGCGATCTGCTGATCATGAATGACACGCGCGTGCTACGTGCCCGCTTCTTCGGCAAGAAAGAAACGGGGGGGCAGGTTGAGGTATTGATTGAACGGATTGATGGCGGACCCAGCGGTGGCAAAACCGCCCGAGCCCAGATTCGTGCCAGCAAATCGCCGAAGGCCGGTACGCGTTTGCGTCTAGCCAATGCTTTTGATGTCGAAGTTACGGGAAGGGACGGTGAATTCTTCACGCTGGCCTTACCAGACGATGAATCGCAGGATTTCTGGCAGTTGACTGAAGCGTACGGCTTACTGCCGCTGCCGCCCTATATTACGCATACCCCGGGCAGCGACGACGAAACCCGCTACCAGACGGTCTATGCCAAAAACCCGGGTGCCGTTGCCGCGCCAACCGCCGGCCTGCACTTCGATGAAACGATTCTGGCGCAACTCCAGGCCAACGGAGTTGAAACCGCCAGCGTGACGTTGCATGTGGGCGCCGGCACCTTCCAGCCCGTGCGCGCAGAAAACCTCGACGAACACGTGATGCACCACGAGTGGTATCACTTACCGGAAGCCACCGTAAAAGCGATTGAGGCCTGTCGCGCCCGCTGTGGCAAGGTGGTTGCCGTCGGCACGACCTCGTTGCGAGCACTAGAATCGGCTGCCAAATATCAAGGCATTGAGACCGGTGGTCTCCTCACCGCAGATAGTCGGGAAACCGATCTTTTCATCCGCCCCGGCTATCAGTTCAAAGTCGTGGATCGCCTGATTACCAACTTCCACTTGCCCAAATCGACCTTGCTGATGCTGGTATCGGCTTTTGCCGGCTACGACACCATGCGCGCTGCCTACCAACACGCCATTAACCAGCACTACCGCTTTTTCAGCTACGGTGATGCCATGCTGTTAACCCGCGCTTCTTGAATGACTCCGAACACGCTATGAAATTCGATCTGATCACCACGGATGGCGCCGCGCGCCGCGGCCGACTCACCCTGGCCCACGGCCAGGTGGATACCCCGGCCTTTATGCCCGTAGGCACCTACGGCACCGTGAAAGCCATGACGCCCGAGGCGCTGGCCGCCACCGGCGCGCAAATCTGCCTGGGCAATACCTTCCACCTCTGGCTACGCCCGGGCATGGAAGTGATCAAACAATTTGGCGGCTTGCACAAATTCATGAACTGGGACAAGCTGATTCTGACCGATTCAGGTGGCTTTCAGGTGTTTTCCCTGGGCGATCTACGCAAGATCACCGAAGAAGGTGTCAAGTTTGCATCCCCGATCGATGGCGCCAAGCTCTTCCTGACCCCGGAAATCTCGATGCAGATCCAGAAGGATCTGAACAGCGACATCGTCATGATCTTTGACGAATGCACGCCCTATCCCGCCGATTACAAAACCGCCGCCGAGTCGATGCGCCTGTCGCTGCGCTGGGCGCGCCGCTCGCG
>JALRGK010000063.1 GCA_023253415.1 Rhodocyclaceae bacterium | reverse complement strand
GCTCTCGCACCAACCGGCGCACTGTTTGCGTTTCTATCACTGTGGACCGGTGCCCTCTGGGGTAAACCGATGTGGGGCGCCTGGTGGGTATGGGATGCACGTCTGACGTCAGAACTGATTCTCTTCTTCCTATATCTGGGCTATATGGCGCTGCATGCGGCCATTGATGACCCACGCCGGGCTGATCGTGCCGGTGCACTGCTGTCACTGGTGGGCGTTGTGAACGTGCCCATCATCTACTTTTCGGTCAAATGGTGGAACACCCTGCATCAGGGCGCCTCTGTCTCGCTCACCAAATCACCAAGCATGGCCAGCACCATGCTCTGGGGTATGCTGATCATGGCACTGGCCTTCTGGGCCTATACGATTGCTGTTGCGCTCATGCGTGCCCGTAGCATCATGCTCGAGCGTGAAGCCAATACCGAATGGGTCAAACACCTGGCAGACGTGAAGGAGACCGCATAATGTTATGGAACAGTGCCAGCGAATTCTTCGCCATGGGTGGCTATGGTCTCTATGTGTGGGGCAGCTTCGGTGTATGCGCCCTGACCATGGTTGCCGAACCATTGATGGTGCGCCATCGTCGCCAACAGGCTATCCGCAACATTCAACAGAGCCAGGATCTTTAAGGTTTATTCCAAGCTTAAGGCTTTAGTTCGGCAAAAACAGTAGTTGCCTTGAGCGCTTGTAAGCCTTGCGGCGTTAACCCATATTCGGTGACGCAGCCATCATGCTTGATCACCTCGACCTCACCGAGGCTAATCAGGTCTTTCAGGGTTTTACTGACCCGGCTTGAATTGCTTTTGATCCCTGCCGCAATATCGCGCCCCACGCACGGCACACCACTTAAATAAAGATAACCGAGCACACGCTCGGACATACTACCCGTGGTCAAGCGAATATCCGGGTCTGTCCCTGCGAACGACACTATGCGCCCCTTGCCTTTGGGGACCTCGGTCGAAATCTGACCGAGCAGCATATTGGAAAAAAACAGACTCATAAGGAAGACACAAAATTAATCAGCGTGTTCAATGAAAAATATACCAAAAAATTTAGATCAAATAATTACCAATCCTTACATAGGGTCCCACGAGGCTGCCCTAATTTTTTGCAAAGGCCAAGTTAAGCTTCGACCCGGATCAGTTGGGTCAGCTGGTACCCCTCTCGGCGCACTGATTTGATGAGGTCTTCGGAGATACCGATTTCAATGAGTTTTTTACGTAACCGGAAGACCTGTAACTCCAATTGGCCTTTTGCAGCTTCGCTTTGATCCCGTTCGGTGACCTCAAATAGGCGCCAGTAGGCCAGACGGCGATCCGGGGCAGATGCCAGGGCTTTGAGCAGCGCCGTGTCCGCTTTACTAATGTTGGCTTCACCCTGGGAAGAAGCAATCGTCATGCGCGAGACATGGAGGGTAAGCAGTGCACTCGACTCCACGGCAGACACAAGACGCCGGTGCACTGCTTTGACTGCAGCCGACAGCTCCAGTGGCGAGATGGGTTTTGATAAATAGAGATCTGCACCACTTTCGTAACCACGAATACGATCATCTTCACTGGTTAACGCGGTCAGCATGATGATGTTGATACCGGTGTGCGCCGCACGCACCCGACGCGCGATCTCCAGACCACTCTCACCGGGCAGATTCAGATCCAGAACCAGGAGATCAACGGCGACGTTGGTCATGTGCTCATCGAGGTCTTCGGCACACCCAGCGCCAACGACATTGAAACCATCGCCCAGCAAGTGTTCTACGAACAACTCGCGCAGGTCTTGATGGTCTTCAACGACAACGATATTCATAGGAGGGTCTGGCTGGGCAGCAATAGCCTTACATAATGAAGGGACTCAATGTACCGAAGACGCCTGCCTGAAACTTACAAAAACTTTCAAGCGGTGGCTACCGGCAGACTGATATCGAAACAGATCACGCCAACTGAGGCCTGATAACGAATGCTGCCCGCCAATAAACTGACCATCGCATTTACGAGATATAAGCCCAAACCGGAACCCGTCCGTTCGTGCGCTCCCGGTGCGCGATAGTATTTGTTAAAGACTTGTGCCGGATCCGGCGCACCTGACGCGCCAACAGGGTTGCATACCGATATCGCAATGCGGCCTGACGTCTGCCGGATTCGAACATCGATAGGCGCATCTACCGCACCGTATTTGATAGCGTTTTCAAAGAGGTTGGAAAGAATGACCTGGATGAATCGAACATCGCTTTGCATCATCAGCTGCTGGGGTGCGTCCAGCCGAAGCCGCTGCCCTTCCGGCAAGCCATCTCGGATTTTATGAATCAGATCGATGAGATCAAAGGAAACCGGCAGCACCTTGAGCTGTTGATCATTGAGTTTCTCAACATCGAGCAAACGTTCGATGATGCCGTTCATGTCTTGTACAGCACGATCTGCCATGTCACTAATGCGTGAGCCCTGCTCCCCCCGCCCGATCGCCATGCGCACCACAGACAAGGGTGTCTTCATTTCATGGGCAAGCATCTTAAGGAAATTGGCTTGTTCGATCCGTTGGGCACGCTCCTGCTCGGCCTCTAACTCGGCCACTTCCAGGCGTCTCTGTGCATCCTGCTGCCGCTGATGGAGACGCGATGTGCGCACCTGAATGAGCACCATCATGGCAATACTACTGAGCACCGCATAGACCAGATTGAGATACAAAAAGCCATCCTGCGCCGACATGAAACCCATAATGGGCAATCGATTGACCAGCACTACCAGCAACACGGTGCCATACACCGTGAGCAGGAAGGCTTTGGAAAAGACGGGCTGTTCATCGGCCGGCGCACCCTGCGCTTCTTTCCAGGCACGCGTCGATAAGGCGGCACACATGATTAAGAAAATGGCGAAAATCACCAGGTAGGCGTTGACGATGTTGGCGAGATATAACTTGCCCACCACGAATAACAGCATGTTCAACGGAAACACCCAGGGCAAGATCCGGAGCACCCGCGTTAGCCACGGATGCGGTTTGAACTCTCGGATTAAGCGGGTATCAAACCAGATCACGTACGCCACAAAAAACCAGATCACGATATTGGATACCGGATCAACCAGATGAACAGGCAACCATCCGGAAGTGAATACTCGGAAATACCCCAACATGATCAGGGCATACGCAATGGCGAGCAGTTCACGAAAGACATAGCTGCCGACAAGCTCGTCTCGGTGATTGAAATAATTTAATGATCCCCAGCCCATGCAGACCAGCAGCACGGCAAGGTAAAGTGTCATGGCAATTTCCTGTCGCCGGTCTGCGGCGCGGGTTTCGTCTTCAGTCATCACTTCAATGACCGTCATGGTGCTCTGATCCGTTCGCAGTCGCAGCCAGACGTCTCGCGGACTCTCTCCCACGGGTATGACGAAGTTGAGGTTCAGCGAACGGTATTCATCGTCAGCCCAATCGAAATAATCACCGGTCTGGCGAATTCGGTCCTGGTCGGCCAGAGGATCATATAAGCGCACCTGGTCCTGATAAGGCGGCCGGATCCGAATGACGAGCTTGTCGGCGGCCGGATGCTCTGAGGACGCGTTTGGGTCAATTCTGAGGCGTAACCAGAAGGTGGACCGGCTAAAACCCCGCGTAAAGTACTTGTTGTCGAATGCTGTGGCGGGGGCTTGCTGGACTTCGGCCAGGGTCATGGTGCCCGCAGGGTCTTCAACCCAGGCGCGTTCGGTCACAAAATCGTGCGCTTGCGCTATAACGGCACAGAATAAAAGCCCTAAGACACAGAATAATCGTTGAATCGACATGCGCCGATTATCCAGAACATCTACAAGGTCAGCAAATTGATAGAATAGCGCCATGAAACCACGACATAAACGATTTGCTCTGATTATCGGAGCGCTGGCTGTCATTGGCACTGCCGCCGCGCTGGTGCTTAATGCCTTTGAAGAAAACCTGGTGTTCTTCTTTACGCCAACGCAGGTTGCGGCCGGCGAAGCCCCCAAGAACCGGGCTTTCCGGATTGGTGGGATGGTGAAAGAAGGCAGTGTGCAACGGGATGGGGTGAACGTGCATTTTGTCGTCACAGACATGGCCCATGATGTTCCTGTAACCTACACGGGTATCCTGCCGGACCTATTCCGTGAGGGCAAGGGTGTTGTCGCCCAAGGCAAGCTGGAGGATGGCGCTACGCTGTTCAAGGCTTCAGAAGTGCTCGCCAAGCACGACGAAAACTATATGCCCCCAGAAGCCCAGCAAGCGCTGGACAAAGCGGCCATAGATAAGGCTGCAAAAACATTGAAATAAATGTGATGCTTTTGTGCTGCAAAAAAAGGGGGCTATGAGCCCCCTTTGCTTTGAGATCTGAGTGACACGATTATTTCAAACGGGCTTTCGCTTCCGCAATGTTCTCCTGCACGAACTTGGCTTCCGGTGAATCCGGGGCAACAAGTTTGAGAATTCGTTCCCAGTAGTTGAGCGCCTGTTTGTAATTGCCTTCGTCAAAGGCCAAGCCACCGGCCATGAACAGCACCTTCGGATCCTGGCTGCCCTTCTGCAAGGCATTGTTGATCCAGGTCCGTGCACCTTTCAAATCCCCCGAGGCAGCCAACGCTTCGGCATAATCGGCCATGAGCTGCGGTTCTTGCTTAATCAGCGGCAAGATGTGACCAAAAGCCTTAACCGCGTCATCCGGACGATTCATCACCATATAGGCACGCGCCAGCAGCTGCCAACCGGCAGGATCATCCGGGTTGGCGTCCATTTTGGCCTGTAGGCGCGCCACCATGGCGTTGGGGTCCGGCGCCGGTTTGACATTGGCGGCATCCATACCCGCCGGGTTGCCGACCTTGAGATAGACCAGGCCTCCCCCGACAGGAATCAGGCACATGACGAGCCAGACCAGCCAGCGACCGGTCATATGGGTCGACGCTGTCTTGCCGCCCGATGAGGCATTATTCCTTGCAACCGGGTTCGACACGTCTTCTTCATCAACCAGGCCCAGACGGCTGCGTCGACGCAGGAAAACGATCAGTCCGACCAAGCCACCGCCAAGCAATACAAACGGCCCCACCCAGAGCAACAGTGTCGTCGCTTTGAAGGGTGGGTCATAGAGCACGTAATCACCATAGCGGCTGACCAGGAAATCGATGATTTCTTGATCCGATTTACCGGCTTCGATGAGGTGACGCACTTCACGTCGCAAATCCTCAGCCAGTTCTGCACGGGAACCCGCCAGAGATTCATTCTGGCAAACCAGGCAACGCAGATTTTCAGAAATAGCGTTAAGACGCTTTTCCACCACCGGGTTTTGCGCCAATGGTTGTGCCTCGGCGGCGTAGGCAACACTACCGGTCGCCAGTATCAATGCCACGGCATACTTGAGGAGCTGTCTCATTACTTCAGCCCTTTCAACATAGGATCAATGAGGGTCTGCACCACCTCGGTGGTCAGCGGGCCCACATGCTTGTAGCGGATCACGCCGGCCTGGTCGATCACGTAGGTCTCGGGTACGCCGTACACACCATAGTCGATACCCACACGACCATCCGCATCAAAGGCTGATAGCACGTAGGGATTGCCATGTTCCTTGAGCCAGGCCAAGGCGTCCGGACGTTGATCCTTGTAATCCAGGCCAATCAGAGGAATATCCGGATGCGTACGGGCAAAATCGATAAGCACCGGGTGCTCGGCACGGCAGGAAACACACCAGGACGCCCAGACATTGAGTAGCCAGACACGGCCCTTGAGATCTTCGGGCGCAAACGTCTGTTTGGGATCGTGCAGTTGCGGCAGATTAAACGTGGGCGCTGGCTTACCGACAAGCGGTGACGGGACATAACGTGGATCTTTAGACAAGCCCCGACCCAGGAAGAAGACAAGAACGGCAAACGCCAACAAAGGGATCAGGAACCACCAGAAACGTTTCATCAGGATGCCACTTTCTCGTCGATGATGGCGTTGGGATCATCTTCTTCAGAAGACTTACGCACGCGTGAATTGCGATACCGGCGATCAGACGCCGCCAGAATGCCACCCAGTGCCATGAAGGCACAACCCGCCCAGATCCAGCTAACAAAGGGTTTGTAGTACACCCGTACGGCCCAGGCGTTATTACCTGTAGGCTCACCCATTGAGACATACAGATCCCGCGTGAGACTACTGTCGATACCAACTTCGGTCATGGGCATGGTGGACGAGAAGTATGTGCGTTTTTCGGTATATAGTTTGCCGGTGGTTTTGCCGGGTTGATCCAGCGGACCATAATCCACCTCGCCGCGAACCCCTTCATAGTTGGGGCCGCGCACCGGACTTACCCCCTTGAGGGTCAGCTGGATATTCTGAATAGACACCGTATCACCCGGTGCCATGCTGACGTCGCGTTCGACCTGATAACTGCTGACAAAGGTGACGCCCACCACAAACACGGCCAACCCCAGGTGCGCGAACTGCATGCCCCAGAAAGCGCGCGGCGGCCAGCTGGATTTGACACGCACAACGACCTGACGCACCACACCGGCCATCACCCACACCGACAAACCCGCGCCAATGGCAATCATCGGGCGCCAACTCCCCATGATTAAAGGCAAAACAATGGCAGCGATTACAGCAAGCACGGCTTCAATGCGCAGATTCTTGAGCAGCGGCAAAATCTGATCCTGCTTCCAGCGCGCCACCGGACCAAACGGCAATAGCAACAACAGCGGCAACATAATGGGCACAAAAACAGCATTGAAGTACGGCGGCCCTACAGACAACTTACCCAGGTTCAGCGCATCGATGACCATGGGATACACGGTACCCAGCAGCACGGCACCTGTGCCGGCCAGTAGCAATACATTGTTGATGAGCAGGAGTGTCTCTTTGGAGACCAGCGCAAAGGCACCACCGCGGCCGACTGTCGGCGCCCGCCAAGCGAACAGCGCCAGAGAACCACCGACCACTATGGCTAGGAACACCAGAATAAACACACCGCGTGCCGGATCGGCTGCGAACGCATGCACTGATGTCAGCACACCGGAACGAACAATAAAGGTACCAAGCAGGGACAGCGAAAACGCACCAATCGCCAGTAGCACGGTCCAGTTTTTGAAGCTACCACGCTTTTCCGAAACAGCGAGCGAGTGAATCAGCGCCGTACCAACCAACCAGGGCATGAAGGAGGCATTCTCAACCGGATCCCAGAACCACCAGCCGCCCCAGCCCAGCTCGTAATAGGCCCAGTTAGAACCCAGTGCGATGCCGATGGTGAGAAACACCCAGGCCGCCAGGGTCCACGGGCGGGACCAACGGGCCCAGGTGGCATCCAGCCGACCCGCCAGCAACGCGGCAATGGCAAAGGCGAAAGCAACCGAGAAACCCACATAACCCATGTAGAGCATAGGCGGGTGATACACCAGGCCCGGATCTTGCAGCAGCGGGTTCAAATCACGCCCTTCCATGACGGCCGGTAACAGGCGCGTGAACGGATTCGATGTAAACAGAATAAAGAGGATGAAGCCAAAACTTACCAGACCCAGCACGCCCAACACACGCGCCACCATTTCAATCGGCAAGCTGCGTGAAAAAATGGCAACAGCGCCCGTCCAGGCGGTGAGCATGAACACCCAGAGCAGCAGAGAACCCTCATGGCCACCCCAAGTAGCACCAAAACGGTATTCAAGCGGCAGCTTCGTGTTGGAGTGACCTGCCACATAGGCCACCGAAAAGTCGTTGGTGAGAAAGCTCCACGTGAGGCAGAAAAATGATGCTGCCACTAACGTGAATAGCGTCAACGCCAACGGTTTGGCCAAGCGCCCCCAGACGGGCACAGCCAGTTGCGGTCCTGCAAGCCCCAGGATGGATAACGCTAAAGCGACAAACAACGACAGCGACAGAGCCAATTGCCCAAGTTCAGGAATCATTCTTCAACCCTTTACAACCGATGTCGACTATCGCCGGTAAAACCCCGGTAATTGCATGGACACTTTACGTTTATTGAAGCCATGATGCTAAAGGAGGCCGCCACCGGATGCAAGTCTAAAGAACAGGGTAAACTTCCTGGCATGCACCCGGCAGCTTGCTCTTTTGTGCAACCCATTTTGTTCAAAACCCTGGAAAACACATGGTCTGGGCTTTCGCGACTGATTCCATCTGGTTGTATCTGTTTCACCCGATCATCGTCCTGCTCTTTGCATTACGCATTATCTGGGTGCGGCGCCCACCGGGCGTGGCACTAGCGTGGGTACTTATTGTGACGATTATGCCACTCGTCGGGATCTGCACCTATCTGCTCATCGGTGAGAGGCCAATCGGCCGGGATCGGAAGCTGCGTATCGAAGAAACCAAACCTGCCTATAAGGATATGACGGCACTTTTTGATGACCGTTTCCCCGAAGAAAACCGGCAGATTGAACCCCGCTTCCGGGCGATGGCCGCCCTGGCCGAACATCATGGTGGCATGCCTCCCCTGCCCGGGAACCAGCTGACGCTGTATTCCGATGCCCAAACCATCCTCCACGGCATGATCCGCGACATTGATGCCGCACAACAACGCTGTGATATCGAGTTTTATATCTGGAACCCGGGCGGTACGGCCGATGCTGTGGGCGAAGCGCTTATCCGAGCCGCCCGTCGTGGCATCCCCTGCCGTGTCTTACTGGACGAACTCGGCAGTGCCACCTTCTGGAAGAGCACGTGGCCAGATCGCCTGAAGGCTGCAGGTATTCACCTGGTCAAAGCCTGTGCCATTCACCCCCTGCGACTGCAGTTTGGCCGCGCCGATTTGCGTCTGCACCGTAAAATCGTGGCGATTGACCAGCACATCGCCTGGACGGGGAGCCTCAATCTGGTGGATCCGGCTTTCTTCAAACAGGATGCCGGCGTTGGCGAATGGGTGGATGCCATGGCGCGTATCGTGGGACCCGCCGCCGGTGCGCTGACCACGGTTTTTGAGGGCGACTGGGCGGTCGAAGGTGGCAACATCCGTGGCTTTAGTCAGTTCCTGGATCAGATGCGGGCCACCTCCGTACCACCACCGGTCGGTGACCTGATCGTTCAGGCGGTGCCTTCCGGCCCCTCGTACAAAGTGGCCAACATGTCGCACGTGCTATTGAGCGCTGTACTGGAAGCACGCGAAGAAGTCGTGCTCACCACGCCCTACTTCGTACCCGATGATGCCCTGTTTCAGGCGCTGCAAACCGCCGCCTGTCGTGGGGTGGATGTCACGCTGATCGTGCCGGAACGCGTCGACTCGAAATTGGTGCGATATGCCAGCCGCAGTTATATGGATGATCTGTTATCCGCCGGGGTGAAGATCCAGCAATTTACCGGCGGCTTATTGCATACCAAAAGCCTGGTTGTTGACCGGCAGTTCACGATGTTTGGTTCGGTCAATTTGGACATGCGCAGCTTACGTCTGAATTACGAAATCACCTTGATGATCTACGATAGCGACTTTAGCCAGCAGATGCGAGACCTACAGAATCGCTACCTGGCCCAGTCCGTTGCAGTGGACAGCGCTGCTTGGGCAAAGCGCCCTCGACTGGAACGCCTCAAAGAAAATGCCGCCCAGTTGATGTCTCCCCTTCTCTGATAAAAACCGCCTCATGCTCAGTTATCGTCACGCCTTTCATGCCGGCAACCCTGCCGATGTGCTCAAACATCTGGTCTGGATCCAAATCCTGGATTACTACACCAACAAAGATAAACCCTTCATGGTGGTGGATACCCATGCCGGTGCCGGCATGTACCTGGTCGAGAGCGATATGGCCCGTAAAACCGGTGAATGGTCTACTGGTATCGGCAAACTCTGGTCACAACCAGACGACGTGCTGCCAGAAGCGGTGGCTCGCTACCTCGAGGTCATCAAAGCTGCCAATGCCAGCCCGGCACTGAAACACTATCCTGGCTCCCCATGGATTTCCGGTTACTGTACGCGCTTTGCCGACCCGCTTCGGTTTTTCGAGCGACACAGTACCGATGCCCCCCTACTGGCACAGACCATGAAGTTTGTACAGAAACGCACCCAGATCACCGTGGCCGATGGGCTCGCTGGCCTCAAGGCATTAATGCCACCCCAAGCACGCCGTGCCGCGGTACTGATCGACCCATCGTATGAGGACAAAACCGATTACGGCAAGGTGATCGCTGGTCTAAAAGATGCGTTGCAGCGTTTTGCGACCGGCACCTATGCCCTGTGGTATCCGCAGCTCGCTCGCAGAGAATCAGTTGAGCTGCCAGATCGACTGGTCAAACTAGGCGTTGCCAACTGGCTGCATGTGACATTAAGCACACAACCCCCAGCCACCGATGGCCTCGGCATGACTGGCAGCGGCCTGTTTATCATCAACCCACCGTGGACGCTGCCCCAGACGCTGGAAGACTGCCTGCCGTGGCTGGCAGACACATTGGGTATCGATGGTCACGGTGCATTTACGCTGGACTGGCAGATTCAATAACTCCCCATCAAAATCGAGGCTGACATGAGCGACACCTTACTCTTTACCCCCATCCAGGTTGGCACCTCGCGCCTGAGCAACCGCGTGGTCATGGCACCCATGACACGTTCACGTGCTGGTGCCGGTGATGCCGCCACCGGATTAAATGCGACGTACTACGCCCAACGCGCCAGTGCCGGGCTGATCATCAGCGAAGCCTCTCAGATTTCGCAGCAAGGCCAGGGCTACGCCTGGACACCGGGTATTTATACCGAACAACAAATCGCGGGTTGGAAAACCGTCGTTGATGCTGTCCACGCCAAAGACGGCCATATGGCGCTGCAGCTCTGGCACGTCGGCCGTATCTCGCATCCGCTGTTACAACCGGGTGGCGCCGATCCGGTGGCACCTTCGGCGATTCAGGCCAAGGGCCAGTGCTTTGTCGTCCAGCCGGATGGCACACCGGCCAATGTGCCGACGGCTCTACCACGCGCTTTGGAGGCTTCTGAACTGCCAGGCATTGTTGCCGACTACGCCAATGCGGCGCGTAACGCAGTGAAAGCCGGCTTTGACTTTGTAGAAGTCCATGCCGCCAATGGCTACCTGCTCAACCAGTTCTTGTCACCGAACAGCAACCAGCGTACCGATGCGTATGGCGGCCCCCTGGAAAACCGGGCGCGCTTTGTGCTCGAGGTTGTCGACGCGGTGGTCGCCGCGATTGGCGCCGACAAGGTCGGCGTCCGCCTGTCGCCGCAAGGCGTCTTCAACGATATCGATGACCCGGAATCCACCGCGATGGCCCTCTATCTGGCCAAAGCCTTTACGCAACGCAACCTGGCTTTTCTGCATATCGCCGAACCGGATTGGGCGGGTGGCGAGCCTCTCTCGCAGGCATTCCGATTGCAGTTGCGAGAAGCCTTTGCCGGAACGTTGATCACATGCGGTGGCTACAACGCGACCTCGGCGGAAGCACTACTGGCTGCCAACCTGGTAGACATGGTGGCCTTTGGCCGACCATTCATTGCCAACCCAGATCTGGTGCGTCGCCTGCGCGAGAACGCACCGCTCAACGAAGCAGATCCGAACACCTTTTATGGTGGTGCGGAAGCCGGTTACACCGACTACCCAGCACTGACCTAAGCACAGCGCTCAATCAGTAAGGTCTAATCAGGCCTTACTGGTTTTGGCTTCGAGCGCTTCCCAGCGCTCGAGGAGCTCTAACAGTTCCTCGTCAATCGCCGCCAGGCGATTGGCCATGCCTTGAGCAGCAGCCGGATCATTGGCATAGGTCGCCGGATCGTTCACCTTTTCCATCAATGCCGCCTGTTCGGTTTCCAGCGCTTCAATCTGCCCGGGCAGCGCATTGAGTTGCTGCTGCTCCTTGTAGCTTAGCTTGGTAGCACGACTTCCTGTAGCTGGCGCAGCCTCCGCCGACTTCGCAACAGGTTTTGCAACAGCCTTGTCTGTGACTTTTTCGCCAGGTTTGTTCTGAGCAGCGTGCCAGGCCGCCCAATCACTATAACCGCCGACAAACTCGCGCCACTGACCATCGCCCTCGGCGGCGATCACTTGGGTCACAACGTTATCCAGGAAGCTCCGGTCGTGACTGACCAGCAGGATGGTGCCCTGGTAATCCTGTAACAGGCTTTCCAGCAGTTCGAGGGTATCGATATCCAGATCGTTGGTCGGTTCATCGAGTACCAGAATGTTAGCCGGCCGCGCAAATAGCCGCGCCAGCAACAGACGGTTACGCTCCCCCCCCGACAATGACTTCACTGGTGACCGTGCCCGCTGAGGCGAAAACAGGAAATCGCCCAGGTAACTCATCACGTGCGTACGATGCCCAGCGACTTCGACGTAATCGGAGCCCGGAGAGATGACTTCATGCAGCGGTGCCTCCGGGTCCAGCGCTGTACGAAACTGGTCAAAATAGGCCACCTGCTGCTTGGTGCCACGCCGCACGCTACCGCTGTCCGGTTCGATCTCACCCAGAATTAAACGCAGCATCGTGGTTTTACCCGCGCCGTTGGGGCCAATCAGACCTACACGATCGCCACGCATGATACGACCACTGAAGTTATCAATGATCTTGCGATCGCCATAAGACTTCGACACGTTGATGAGATCCGCGACCAGTGCACCGGAGCTATCACCCGCATCAACACGCATCGCTACCTGACCCTGCAGATTGCGACGGGCAGCGCGTTCAGCTCGCAACTTGTCGAGACGCTGCACACGGAATACGGCACGAGTGCGGCGCGCTTCAACGCCTTTGCGAATCCATATCTCCTCCTGCGCCAACAATTTGTCGGCACGTGCCTGTTCCAACGATTCTTCGTGCAGGCGCTGGGCCTTGCGCTCCTGGTATTTACTAAACGAGCCCGGATAGCTACTCAATAAGCCACGATCCAGCTCGACAATGCGTGTGGCTAGTCGATCCAGAAAACGCCGGTCATGGGTAATAAACAACAAGGCGACATGACGGACAAGCAACAGGTTTTCCAGCCAATCGATGGCCGCAATATCCAGATGGTTGGTGGGTTCATCAAGTAGCAAGACATCCGGTTCACACACCAGCCCGCGGGCCAACGCCACGCGTTTCTTCTGACCACCGGATAAATCATCAATGCGGGCCTCTGGATTCAGATGAAACTCCGCAATCACCCGTTCAGCCAAGGCATTCTGCTGCCAGGCATCACTGGCCTCCAACTGATGCTGCAACCGCGCCAGCTCATCCAGAGCCCCTGCACGTTCAGCTTCCGGCATATCCGCCAACCGGTGCGATAACTCATGGTAGGCCGCCAGCAGACGCGACTGATCACCCAGACCGCCAACCACCGCGTCAAAGACGGTGGCGCCCGGCTCGAACTCGGGCTCCTGAGCCACATAGGTAATGCGCAGGTCTGGCGCTTTCCACACCTGTCCGTCATCCAGCGACCGTAACCCAGCAATCGCCGCCAGAAGCGACGATTTGCCGGTGCCATTTCGGCCAATCAGCGCAACACGCTCACCCGCATCAATCTGGAAATCCACATGGTCCAGCAAGGGCACATCACCATAGGCCAGACAACCTGCATTCACTGACAACAACGGCATCTCAATATCCCGTCAAACGCTTGAGGTCGGTCAACACTTCCTGGCTGTGCTCGGAAACGGAGACATCGGTATAGACCTTGGCAATACGTCCATCCGGGTCAATAAGGTAGGTATAACGGCGTGGAAAACCGGTAATCCCCAAATTCATCCATGCGCCATACTGGCGGGCAAACGCCCCACCGGTATCCGAAAACAGCGGAAAAGGTAGATGAAACTTGAGGGCAAATGCCGCATTTGCGGCAGGCGCGTCAGCACTGATGCCGGCCAGAGCTACCCCCATCTGCTGGAAGCTCTGCCAGTCATCGCGAAACTTGCACGACTGCCGTGTGCAACCCGGGGTGTCGGCTTTCGGGTAGAAGTACAGCACCAACCAGCGACCACGGTAGTCCGATAATCTGTGCCGATGACCTCGTGTGTCGGGTAGATCAAATCCAGGCGCCGGCTGACCGACCAACGGTAAACCACCATCAGATGATTTGTTAGCCGATTTGGATCGCCACAGCCAGATGAGAAGGCCAATGATGACGAGAAAAACAATATATTTCATGGCGTCGGCGCAGTCTGCAAATTTAAAAGTCTGGTGTCCTCGACAGGAATCGAACCTGTAATTGCCGCTTAGGAGGCGGCGGTTATATCCATTTAACTACGAGGACAATGGCGATGATTATACCGTTGGCCATGGACACCCGTGAGCTGCTCAGTCCCATTGAGCATTCAACGGCTGCTTTGGTCTATGCCGTAAACACGCTTCATGGCAGCGATTTGATATTCAACCCGGTTTTTGTAGAGATTTCGGACTACCGCCGGTTGGCGACCTTTGAACTCTCTCATCACATCTCGTGCGATCTCATATCTGGGCCATAACGTCTCGTTGCCATGATTGGGATTCCCAGTTTTTGCAAAGGTTGCCCAGCTCCGGGTGAGTTGCCCGGAGATGGATTGGTCTTCCTGGCTCTTCGGGTCTGCTGATGGAAACCAGTAAGAAGACCAGACCCCCTTTTGCTTCATGTCAGCTAGCGCCTGATTGATACGTTGGCACTTATTGTCCACCTGCTGAATCTCTAAAGGCGCATGAGGCACTTTGTCTAACGTACCGAATACATAGGGCAATTCAAAGGTATGAGCCGCACCGATCATGCTTGAGCGTATCGTAGGTGTCAGATAGGCATAGTTATAGGCATATGCGGGCGCATACTTATTCGCACTATCTGCAAGAAGCTTGACCCCACCCCGATACCAACCATCAGCCATGATCTCGGCTACAAGAGCACATTGATCCTTGAAATTGGCATACATCTGATGAATTGATTGGGCGTTTTCGCCCATCTTATCAAGATATGCATCAAGGGGTGGCTGACTTAACATGAAGTAACTGGCATCCCAGGAGTTTGAGCCAATCATGAACGGTACTTTGTGTTGCTTTCCTTCAGCAAACAAAGGAATTGGATCGCCGACAATAATCTGCCCATCCACGAAGGCACCTCCAAATTCCCCTGCTTGAAATTCCTGTGCACTTATCAAAAGCTTGTCGGCAGGCATGGCTCTGAGCGTTGCGAGGTTCTCTACACCCAGTGTTTGCATGAATTTTGCATCGAGAGATTCCTGCGACATCATGCCGAATTTTTCAGAGCGCTGATTTCGCATCGGCAACTGTTGCGCACTCTGTGCTATCGCCTTGTGAAAAAGCCCTGCAGCCGCAGGTGACACCATCAGCCAGGTTACGCTACGACCGCCTGCAGATTGTCCAAATATCGTGACATTTGATGGATCACCTCCAAATTCTGCGATATTTTCCTGCACCCATTTCAGAGATTGAATTTGGTCCATCGTGCCATAGTTACCAACCGGCTCCCCCTTTTCGATTGCTTCTTCGGCAAGCGCTCTCGGCGCAAAGAATCCAAGTTTCCCAATCCGGTAGTCTACGGTAACAACAATGACCCCTTGGTTAACTAGTCCGATTGGCTCGTAATAAGGTTCTTTGGCTGAGCCTTCGACCAAACCTCCACCATGAAACCAGACCATGACAGGTAGATTTTTGCCTGATTTAGGCGCAAACACATTGAGCTTGAGGCAATCTTCACTGCCGGGAACCAATTCACTGTTCAGTCCAGGTGTATCTATTTGCGGACAAGCCTCGCCAAATTGACTCGCATCACGCACATTGTCCCAGGCAAGAACGGGTTGCGGCGGCCGCCAGCGTAAAGTGCCTATGGGGGGTGCCGCATAGGGAATATTCTTGAACGCAACCATGTCATGTTTTTCAACGCCCTGAAGCTGGCCATTCTTGATGACGATTATGGGCCTACCTTCGCGATAGACATCAGCATGGCTAACGATAGCCAGGGTTGCGCAGAGGCAACCGCACAATACTTTAGAAATGACCGTCATTGGTTTTCTCAAAGGAATGCATCCATAAAATGGCTAATGCGCAGCGGATGGATCAATGGTTCGGGTAGGCTTCGGCACGAGCCAGATCACAAAGGCGGAAAAGATCAGTATCAGTGCCACGACCAGCATCAGTTCGTTGGTGGCCAGCATGACACTCTGCTCGGTCACCATGCGTTCCAGGACTACCGTAGCCTGCGCATCTGGCATGCCTTGAGCAATGAGCTGGTTATAGGTGATCTGTGCCGGGTCGATCACACCGACCAGCTCGGCCCGGTTACGGGTGATTTCGTCTTCCCAGTACGAGGTCACCATAGAAGTGGCTATCGCACCGGACAAAGTCCGCATGAAGTTCATGAGCCCGGCCGCTGAGTTGGTTTCTGCTTCATCGACGCTGGCCAATGCCGCCGCCGTTGACGGGATGAAGAAGAATGGCATACCTAGGCCCAGCAGCATCAGTGGCAAAGCCACATCCCAGTAGGTCATATCAGTCGTGGCAACGGTACGATATAAAGTCATGAGGCCCAGCCAGAGCACACCGACAAAGACCAGCTTGCGCGGATCCATTTTCATGGACATCCCGGCCACGGCCGGTGCTGTCAGAAACGCCATGATGCCGATCCAGGCCGTGGTCATCCCGGCATCCGTCGCGGTATAGGCCATAAAGCTTTGGAGCCATAGCGGCGTTAGTACGTTGGCGGCAAAGAAACCGGCAAAAGTCAGCGAGATGGTCAGCACCGCCGCAGAGAAACCGCGATGCCGGAACACCCTGAGATCAACAATCGGGTGCTCCTCCGTCAGCTCCCAGATCATAAAAGCCGCAAACCCGACAATGGCAATGACAGCCAGGCCGATAATGATATTAGAAGAGAACCAGTCCAGATTTTTGCCTTCATCCAGCATGATCTGCAACGCACCCACCCAGATAATGAGAAGCACAAAACCGACCACATCAATGGGATTGCGCACAATCTTGGTTTCATAGGCACGGAGGATCTTCCAGCAGATCCAGGCACACGCAGCAGCGATCGGAAGGTTGATCAGAAAGATCCAGGGCCAACTGTAGTTGTCACAGATCCAACCCCCGAGAATAGGCCCGAGCACCGGGCCCACCAGCGTGGTCATCGCCCAGATACCGGTCGCAGCACCGGCTTTTTCCTTGGGAAAAATCCGTAGAAGCAGGGTTTGCGATAACGGCATGAGCGGCCCACCGGCCATCCCCTGCAGCACACGGGCAAAGATCAGAAAACCGAGTGACGAGGCCATCCCTGCTAATGCCGAACAGAGTCCAAAGGCTGCCATGGCGATGACAAAGACTCTGACGGAACCATAGCGCTGCGTGAACCAACCCGTCAGAGGCACGGTGATGGCTTCGGCCACAGCATACGAGGTAATGACCCAGGTTCCCTGCGTCGGCGTCACGGCCAGGCCGCCGGCAATGGTAAGCACGGACACATTGGCAATCGTCATATCCAGAATGGCAATGAGGTTTGCCATGGATAGAAACATCGCCGCCGCCCACAACTGCCACCCGGTTAAAGCTTGCGGGGCTTTATCGCCAGCCGCACTGTGCGACATCACTCACTCCGTGTATCGACGCGAACCCGCATCGACACACCTACACTTAACGGGTTCTCTGCCAGTTCTTCAGGCTTTAGGCTAATTCGAACCGGCACACGCTGCACCACCTTGATCCAGTTACCGGTCGCGTTCTGCGCCGGGATGGTGGCAAAGGCCGCACCGGTACCACCGGAGAAGCCATCGACTACGCCGTGATATATGACTCGACTGCCGTACAGATCCGAGGTCAGACGAACTGACTGACCTATCTGTAGCTTTTCTAGCTCACTTTCCTTGAAGTTGGCATCCACATGCAACTTATGCAGCGGCACAATCACCATTAAGGGCGTTCCAGCACGCACCCGCTGACCCAGCTGCACCTGGCGTTTGGCGACAACGCCATCAATCGGTGATCGGATCGTGGTTCGCTCCAGGTTCAACGTGGCTTCACGGAAATTGGCACTGGCCAGCGCGAGATCGTTTTCCGAACGCGTCAGTTCATCAGCTGACACCGAACCAGAGGCCGATAATGCCTTGCGCCGGTCGTAATCGATTTTTGCCCGATCATAGTTCGCCTTGGCTTTGTCGTACGCCACCTGCATGTCCCGCGGATCTATTTCTGCGAGCACCTCACCGGCCTTAACACTGTTGGTATCCACCACGTTCACTGATTTGATGGTGCCATCGACTTCCGGTGTCACCTGGGCAATCTCGGTGGCTGTATAGGCGTTATCGGTACTGACATAGCGCGAGCCATACAACCCCCAGTACAAAACGAAGATAACGACACACAAGGCCACGACACCCCCGAGAATCGAGAAGGCCTTTTTACGTTCTGCCAGTTTTTTTACAATCTGCTGCTTACGGCTCATCGGGGAAATTCCTCACTCTTTTTGTCTTCACGACGATCAGCGGCGGCATCCGTCTGGTAACCGCCCCCCAACGCCTTGGTCAATGCCACATCGAGAATAAAGGCACGCGTGCGTACATCCGTCTGTACACGCCAGCTACTTAACAATTCATCTTCGGCAATCAGGACATCGAGGTAATTGGCGAGCCCCCCTTTATACCGATTCGCGGCAACGGTCAGCCCTTGCGTCTGAGCCGCAACGCTCTGATCGGCCAGACGAACCTGCTTGTTGAGCTGCTGCAGACCGGCTGCCACATCGGCCACTTCATTCAGGGCCTGAATCAAGGTCTTCTCGTAGTTAGCCACGTTCTCGTCATAATCGGCCCGAGCCGCATTCAGATCCGCACGCAACTTACCCCCCAGAAAAATGGGTAGATAAATCGCCGGCCCGGCATTGCTCATATAGGAACCCGACTCAACCAGTTTGTTAATACCCAACGACTGGGCACCCACAAAGGCAGCAATATTGACGTTAGGATAAAACGCCGCCTTGCGTTGTTCGATCCGGCTTTGAGATGCCTCGGCCTGCCAGCGCGTGGCCACAATGTCAGGCCGGCGACCTATCAGATTAATACCGACATCTGGCGGTAAGGCGTAGTTTGCCCGAATGAGGTTTTTAGGCGGGCTAATCTGAAGCCCGCGATCGGGCCCGGCACCTACCAGGGCGGCCAAACGGTTCCGGACTTCGGCAATGCGCACGTCGATCTGCACCAGATCATTTTCAGCAAGATGTTTCTTGCCAGCGGCCTGGCTCACGGCACCCACATTCTCCAGCCCTTGTTTCTGACGCTCATCAAACAGCGCCCATGTTTTGGTGCGAATCTCGAGAGACTTTTCCGCGGTGGCTCGATCTGCCACCAGGCGCGCCAGGTCGGCGTAACTGCGCGCGATCGATGTGGTTAGCATCAACTGTGCCTGTGCCAATTCGGCACGACGCACCTGGCTTTCTGAGACAGCCGCCGCTAATGCCGCACGGTTTTTTCCCCAGAAATCGATTTCCCAATTGAAGTTAAGCGTGGCCTGACCGTAGGAATACCAACCCTGTGGGGTGTAAGGCGCCGGCACAATGTAATTGGTACTCGTTTCCTGACCGAAGACGGTGCCATTGGCAGCAAGCTGCGGATAAAGCACCGAGCCTACCGATTGTGACAACGCCTCCGCTTTGCGCAAACGGGCTTGTGCGGCTTTGAGATCCGGTGCCTCCGCAATGCCTTCGCTGATGAGTTGGTTCAACTGGGGATCGTTGTACTTTTCCCACCAGCGGTCTGCCGGCCAGGCTGCTTCAGGCGCTTTGAAGCTTTGTGCACTCTCAAAGGATTCCGGTGCTTTTGCTTCAGCCACTGGGCCCAGTGCTGGCATGGGTGCACAGGCCTCCAGGGCCAGCACCAGAGGTAACAGACACAGATAATTCGAGCAATGCGTTTTGAGTCGTCTGACGTGCATGAGTTAGTTGGTTGATTGGTAACGCTGCCAGGTATCCCGGGCAATCACGATTTCTTCATTGGTGGGAATCACCCAGACAGAGATGCGGCTCTGATCCGTCGAGATTTTCCTGGCACTGGCTGAAGCAGCCAGGTTGCGCGCCTCATCAAATTCTACCCCAGCCCAGCCCAGGCTGGCGCAGGTGCGTGCGCGAATTTCGGGCGAGTGCTCGCCAATGCCCGCGGTAAACACGATACCATCCAGTCCCTGTATGGCGGCTATGGCTGCACCGGTTTCTCGTGCCAACATGGCGACAAAAAGATCGATGGCAAGTCTGGCTGCCGGATCATTACTCGCCTCAAGATCACGCATGTCATTGGAGATACCGGAGACGCCAAGCAAACCGGACTCCTTGATCAGTAGTTTCTCAACGGCCGCGGGTGTCATTCTGTACTGATTCATCAGATACAACGGGATCATCGGATCTAGCGAGCCGCACCGCGTCCCCATCATCAGGCCATCCAGCGGTGAAAATCCCATCGAGGTATAGGCACTGCGACCCTGCTGCATACCGCAGAGACTAGCGCCACTGCCTAGATGCATGACAATCGTTTTGCCCGCAGCAAGACGTGAATCCAGTTGGGGTAATTGCGTGCTGATGTAGTCGTACGATAGCCCGTGAAAGCCCCAGCGACGAATTCCCTTATCGCGATAGCTGAGCGGCAAGGCATACAGATCGGCGATGTCTGATTTCGTGCGATGAAATGCCGAATCGAAACAGGCGACCTGACATAGATCTGGATGCAACGTACGCAGCAACCGAATGGCTTCAATTTCTGCGGGCTGATGACTCGGCACGATCGGCGCATAGTGATCCAGCACATCAAGTACCGCATCATCCACAACCACGGCATGCGGATACTCGGTGCCGCCCAGCACCACACGATGCCCTACCGCGACGAGGCGATAATCTTTGGCCTCGGCACGCACATAATCGAGGATGGTCTCGACGGCTTCTGCCCGGCGCTTCGGCTGCTCCCACCGCTGCTCATCCAGGGTGTTGCCCTGCGCATCTTTAACATTGAAGTTTGGCTGTGTCAGCAAGCCTTCGATCTGGCCGCCCAGCAACAACGATGGCGCGCCAGCCATTACGGCATAGAGCGAAAATTTAACGCTTGAGGAGCCTGCGTTCAAACAGAGTAATGCCGGCAGTCGCTGAGTCATGGTGTGTCGTCCATTCAGGATAAAAGCCTAGTCTGACCTGGTCGTATCACAGAACGATGACAGCCCGGCATTCATACCTGGTAGTAGTCGCGATACCAACCGACAAACTGCCCGACACCCTCTCGAACACTGGTCGAAGGCTTGAAGCCCACCCAGGCATCCAGCGCGCGGGTATCGGCAAAGGTTTCTGTCACATCCCCGGCTTGCAGCGGCAGAAAATTCTTCTGGGCTGTCATGCTCAATGATGCTTCAATCGCTTCGATAAAGTCCATCAGCGGCACCGGGTCACTATTACCAATATTGAAGATCCGGTACGGCGCCCGGCCCGTATGCGGCAGCGGGTGTTGCGGGTCAAAGCCGGCATCCGGCGTTGCTGGCTTGTCGAGCACGCGGATAACGCCTTCGACGATGTCGTCGATATAGGTGAAATCCCGTCGCATTTTGCCTTCATTAAATACTTTGATCGGCTCGTTTTTCAGCATGGCGCTGACAAAGAGGAACAGCGACTGATCCGGGCGACCCCAGGGGCCATAGACCGTGAAGAAACGCAGTCCAGTGACCGGCAGGTTGTAGAGATGGCTGTAGCTGTGTGCCATGAGCTCGTTGGCGCGCTTGGTGGCCGCATACAGGCTGACCGGATGATCAACACTGTCTGCTTCTGAAAATGGCATTTTTTCATTGCCGCCATAAACACTGGAGCTGGAGGCATAGACCAGATGGCCGACCTGGTTCTGACGGCAGCCTTCCAGTACATTCAGAAAACCCGTCAGGTTGCAGTCGGCGTAGGTATGCGGATTCGTCACCGAATAACGTACGCCGGCCTGGGCCGCCAGATGCACGACCCCGGCAAATTTTTCCCGGGCAAATAGGTCGGCTATCAGCTCACGATCCGCCAGATCGCCTTTAACAAAGCGGAAACCGGGATACTTCGCCAGCACCTCCAAACGCCCCAGTTTGAGCGCCGGATCATAATAATCGTTCAGGTTATCGAGGCCAACGACCGTATCCCCGCGTTCAAGCAGGCGCAACGCCGTATGCATGCCAATAAAGCCTGCGGCCCCAGTAACCAGAAAATGACGCGCCATGAGCTCAATCTCAACCATTTATAATGGCGTCATTATCTCATTGACGCCCGGATCCTGCAGATCTGGTGCCGCACCTGACCCCGATATCGACCATGCCCCGTCTTTTCTTCGTATTCACTCTGTTCAAGCGCCTCTCTGCGGGTTCGCTGACGGCCTTGCTGGCGGTTTTTCTTGTGGCTTGTGCCGGCGTACAGAGCAAACCTGACCCGAACGAATTTATCGACGCTTCAGAATACGACCGTCTCCGACTGGTCTCGACCCAACCGGGCGTCAAGATTTACCGCTATTTAAGCCCTGATTTCAAACGCACGGATTTCCGGGCAGTGATGGTCGACCCGATTGTGCTCTATCAGTCTGCCGAAAAAGATCTGGGAAAAAAAGGCATCACCGAAGAAACCATCTACAAAGTCCGCAATGGCATGGACATCTCCATGCGGCAGATGGTGCGTAAGCAATTCGGTATCAGCTATAAGCCGGGGCAGCGCGTTGCCCGCCTCAGCACTGCCGTCACCGGCGTGGTGGTTGAGGGTGATGTCTTCAGACCTCGCCGTCTGGTGCCCATCAGCACCGTACTCAAGGCTGCAGGACAAGGTGCCACGATTGGCGGCAGCAAGCCCCAGTTGATGGTTGAAGCCAAGCTGCTCGATAGCGTTTCCGGCAAACTCCTGGGCGAAGGCGTTTATCTGGTGTCGAGCGAACAGTTCCGTCTGGAAGTCGATTCGCCGGAAAAATTTCAAGTGCTGGCTAGCCAGTGGGTCAAGACAGCCATTAGTGTAGCGACGGGGTTACGTTAAACCGTTGCCACCAGAACAACAGCAGACCCGCTGATGCAAAACCACACACCCCGGAAAACACAAAGGCCGCGGTGGCTGAAATATCCTGATAGAGCCATCCGAAAATAATCGAGGCTGGCAGCAAACATAGCCCGGTGATCATATTGAACCAGCCAAACGCAGTACCCTGCCGTTCGGCGGGTGACAAATCGGCAACCAGCGCCTTTTCCACCCCTTCGGTCGCTGCCAGAAACAGGCCATATAGCGCATAAAGCACGAAGAGCCAGAGGCTGCCGTGCCCCAGATAGGCCAGGATCAGATACACTACGCCATAGGCTGAATAGCCCGCCAGAAGTAGGCGCACCCGACCGATTCGGTCTGACCAGGCAGCCAACGGCGTTGAAAACAGCGTCGGCACGACGGAAACCGCCGCCCACAGCAACGGAATATCCTGTTGCGCAACGCCGAGCTCTCCAGCACGCAGCAACAGAAACATATTCGATGCATTCCCCAGCGAAAACACCCCAACGACCACCA
>JALRGK010000170.1 GCA_023253415.1 Rhodocyclaceae bacterium | reverse complement strand
ATCTGGCCAAGGGTCTGCGTGGCGGTGGCAACATGGCGGCTATCCACCTGTCGAACGCAGTGGGTGGTGACCTGTTCCTGGGCTTCATCTCGGCTGTGGCTTTCGCAACCATCCTGGCTGTGGTGGCTGGTCTGACGCTGGCCGGTGCCTCGGCGGTGTCGCATGACCTGTACGCTACCGTCATCAAGAAGGGCCAGGCTGATCAGGCTGCTGAGATGCGTGTCTCGAAGATCACGACGCTGGCGCTGGCTGTTCTGGCCATTTTCCTCGGCATTGCCTTCGAAAAGCAGAACGTCGCCTACATGGTGATGCTGGCCTTCGCCATTGCTTGTTCGGCTAACTTCCCAGTACTGCTGATGTCGGTGATGTGGAAAGACTGTACGACCAAGGGTGCCGTGGTTGGTGGCTTTGTTGGCTTGCTGGCTTCGGCTGGTCTGACGATCCTGTCGCCGGCCGTGTACGAAGCTGTCATGGGCAACCCGAAGGGTAGCGCACCGTTCCCATACGGTTCGCCGGCTCTGTTCTCGATGACGGCTGCCTTTGCCACCATCTGGATCGTGTCGAAGCTGGACGGCAGCGCCCGTGCCAAGATCGACCGCGAAGGTTATCCGGCACAGTTCGTCCGCTCGGAAACCGGTATCGGTGCTGCTGGTGCCTCTGGTCACTAAGTAGTCAGATACCTGCTACTTCGTGTGGCAAGAAAGACCCGGGCTTCGGCCCGGGTCTTTTTTTGCCTGATGCATGGGCCTATTTCGTGCCGAATCCCTTGTCTGGGGCGGCTGCCATGGTTTCGGGTGTTATAATTTATTGTTAACTTCTGTAATCGTTACGGGATCTATGCCGCTTCATCTTATCGGACTCAACCACCATACCGCGCCACTGGCGATTCGGGAGCGGGTGGCAATTGCAGCCGAAACGGTGGGCTCTGCATTAGCGACGTTGCGGCAATCCGGCGCCGTTGAAGAGGCCGCAATTCTCTCGACCTGTAACCGGACCGAACTCTATGTTTCGGGCCATAACGCGGATAGCGTGCTTGACTGGTGGATGGCGCATGCCGGCATGTCGCTGGATGAGGCGCGGCCGTATCTGTATCAGCATACCGAGCAGGATGCCGTGCGCCAGGCGCTGCGGGTGGCGGCTGGTCTGGATTCCATGGTGTTGGGTGAACCGCAGATTCTGGGGCAGATGAAAGAGGCTGCCCGCACGGCGGAGCAGGTTGGCGCGCTGGGAAGTCAGCTGCACCGGTTGTTTCAGCACGCTTTTGCCGTTGCCAAGGAAATTCGTAGTACGACGGGTATTGGCGAGAGCGTTGTCTCCATGGCGGCTGCATCCGTCAAATTGGCCGAACGGATCTTTGATGATCTGAATGAGCAATCCGTGTTGTTTGTCGGCGCCGGTGAGATGGTGGAATTGTGTGCAACACACTTTGCCGCTTGTAACCCCAAGCGGATGGCGGTGGCCAACCGCACGGTAGAACGTGCCAACGTGCTGGCGCAACAGATCCATGGTGAAGCCATGCGGCTTTCTCAGGTGGCGGATGTGCTGCCGCAATTTGATATTGTTTTATCCTGCACAGCGAGTTCGTTGCCAATTATTGGGCTGGGCATGGTCGAACGGGCCATCAAGACGCGCCGCCACCGGCCGATGTTTATGGTGGATCTGGCGGTTCCCCGAGATATCGAAGCGGAAGTGGCCGATCTCGATGATGTATTCCTCTACACGGTCGATGATTTGGCCAGTGTGGTTCAGAGTGGTGTTGCATCGCGCCAGGCTGCAGTTGCAGAGGCGGAAACCATTATTGCCGCCCGTTTGGGTGACTTTCTCGATTGGCATGCACGACGCGCCCATGTGCCGGTGATTCAGGCCTTTCGTGACGGTGCCCATCAGTTGCGTACGCAGGAACTGATGTTGGCTCGCAAGCGCCTGCAACGGGGTGAACCGGCGGAACAGGTGCTGGAGCAGATGGCAACCAGACTGACCAACAAGTTTCTGCATGGGCCCCTCTCAGCCATGAACAAGGCGGAGCACGCAGACCGGGAACAGCTTCAGGTGGCGATGCGTCAGTTTATGGTGGGTTGGGATACCAGCGAATGACGCTCTGGCTATTGAGTTATGTGATGCTGGGCCTGGCCTCTGGTTTTATTGCCGGGCTGTTTGGTGTCGGGGGTGGGTTGACCATTGTGCCCATTCTTCTGCTGTTGTTTCAGGCTCAGGGTTTCCCGGATGCGCAGATCATGCATCTGGCATTAGGAACGGCGATGGCGACGATTGTCGTGACATCGATTTCGAGCATGCGGGCGCACCATCGGCAAGGCGGGGTGCGTTGGGATATTTTTCGTTCGATGGCACCCGGATTGGTCGGAGGGACGCTGCTTGGGAGTCTTTTCGCCAGTCGCGTACCAACGGACGCCATGGCGATGGCGTTTACGGTCATTGTGTACTGGGCAGCGCTACAGATGCTGCTAGACATCAAACCCAAACCCACGCGACAGCTGCCGGGTTCTGGCGGTTTGCTGGGGGTCGGCGGGTTGATTGGCGGTGTCTCCAGTCTGGTGGCGGCCGGTGGCGGGTTTCTGTCGGTGCCTTTTATGGTGTTGTGTAATGTGCCGATACGTCAGGCGGTTGGCACATCGGCCGCATTGGGGTTCCCCATCGCTGCGGCCGGTGTGGTTGGCTATATTGCCGGAGGTTGGGGGGTGGCCGATTTGCCGGGACCGCATCTGGGTTTTGTCTATCTGCCGGCATTTGTTGGGGTCGTGGTTTCGACAGTTTTTATGGCACCGGTCGGAGCCCGGATGGCCCATCGATTGCCCGTCAAGCAGCTTAAACGGGCGTTTGGCGTCATGTTGGCACTGCTTGCCAGCAAAATGCTCTGGAATTTGCTGGGCTGATGTCTCGTTATCAACGCAGCTTGGCGGTACAATGTCGGGCTGATGCGGGTGTGGTGAAATTGGTAAACACAGCAGACTTAAAATCTGCCGGCGAATAGCCTTGCCGGTTCAAGTCCGGCCATCCGCACCATTTACCTGATTGTCGCCATGAAACCCAGTCTTCTCGAAAAACTTCGTCAATTGGCAGATCGCCTGCAAGCGCTGGATCTGCGCTTGAGCGAACCGGGTGTTCACGATGATCTGGATGATTTCCGTCGGATCTCCAAAGAGCGGGCGGAAATCGGACCGGTTGTCGAGCTTTACGAGCGTTACTGTCAGCGGCTTAATGATCTGGCGTCAGCTGAAGCCATGCTGTCGGATCCCGACATGAAGGCACTGGCCCAGGAAGAAATGGCCGAGGTGAAAGCCGAACTGCCTGAATTCGAACGGCAACTACAAACCCTCTTGCTGCCGCGGGATCCCAGTGACGAGAAGAACGTGATCGTGGAAATCCGTGCCGGGACGGGGGGGGATGAATCCGCCTTGTTTGCCGGCGATCTGTTTCGTATGTACAGCCGTTTTGCCGAACGGCGACGCTGGCAGACTGAAATTATTTCAGCCAGCGAATCAGATCTCGGTGGCTATAAGGAAATCATATTCCGGGTGATGGGTCAGGGTGCCTATTCCGTCCTTAAATTCGAATCGGGTGGTCACCGCGTGCAGCGGGTACCCGAAACCGAAACGCAAGGCCGTATTCATACGTCGGCTTGTACGGTCGCCGTGATGCCTGAAGCCGATGCGTTGGAGGCGGTGACCATCAATCCAGCCGAGTTACGCATCGATACATTCCGTGCCTCCGGAGCCGGCGGGCAACATATCAATAAGACCGATTCGGCGGTGCGGATTACACATTTGCCCACGGGTACCGTGGTTGAGTGCCAGGATGGCCGTTCCCAGCACCAGAACCGCGATCAGGCGATGCGCGTGCTGGTGGCGCGTATCGAGGATCAGCGGCGCCGGGCGCAACATGCCCAGGAGGCGGCAACGCGTAAGAGCTTGATTGGTAGTGGCGATCGCTCGGAACGGATTCGTACCTACAATTTCCCGCAGGGTCGGATGACCGACCACCGTATTAATTTGACGCTTTACAAGCTGTCCTACCTCATGGATGGTGATATGGACGAGCTGACCGGTGCACTGGCGGCCGAACATCAGGCGGAGCAGCTCGCAGCCCTGGCCGAACAGGACTGATTACAGTGGCTGGCCGGGAACCATTGAGCCGGGCTGCAGCCATGCAGTGGGCGCGGCAGCAGGTTGATCGGTTGGATGCGCGCTTATTACTGGAATTCGCTGCACAATGCCGGCCTGAAGCATTGATTGCCTACCCCGAAGTATTGTTGACAGTGGCCCAGTGGGAGGCTTTTCAGACGCTGGTTGTCCGTCGTGCCGCGGGAGAACCGCTGGCCTATCTGGTAGGTGAAGCGGGCTTTTATGGCCATCAATTAGCCGTTAGCCCCGATGTGTTGGTGCCTCGGCCTGAAACCGAAGATCTTGTGGACTGGGCGTTGATGATTCTGCAGGGGTGCAGGGCACCGGTGATTGCCGATCTGGGCACGGGGAGCGGTGCGATTGCGCTGGCCCTGGCGCATGCGCGGCCGGATGCCCGCGTGATTGGGGTGGATGTTTCCGACGCCGCACTCGAGGTGGCGGAGTCCAACCGGCAACGTTTGGGCTTGCAGAATATCGAATGGCGTTGTGCCAGTTGGTTTGCAGGGTGGGATGTTGCGGGGGGGCTGGACCTGATTATCAGCAACCCCCCGTATATTCCCGCCGGTGATCCGCACCTGTCGGGAGACGGCGTGCGTTTTGAACCGATGCTGGCGCTAACCGATGGTGCCGATGGTCTTGACGCCTACCGGGCGCTGGCTGCCGGCGTTGCATCCCATCTGAAACCGGGTGGGTGGCTCCTGGTTGAGCATGGGCATGATCAGTCGCAAGCGGTTGCCGCACTCTGGGCGGCGGCCGGCTTGACTGATGTCGTTGGTCGGCAGGATTTGAGCGGTAATCCACGGATGACGGGTGGCCGCCGTGATGAGGTGGGTGGCAAATGAGGAGTCTGCGAGGGGTTTGGCAATCCTGGCCGCGGACCTTGCGTTGGGCACTGGCTATTTCCCTGGCGGCTCACTTGCTGGTAATTCTGCCGCTGGGCATCTGGCTTTATGCTACGCCGGTAGCGATGCCGCAGGCACCGCTATCCGCCGTTCTGAAAGGACCGGGTGAGGTAACGCATCCCGCCAGTCGGGAAGCGCAACACCATGCACCGCTGTCTGCGGGAGAAAAAGCGAAGCCGGTGGTGGCAAAACGTCTTGTGCCGACGCTGTCGAAAAAAGAGGCCGATCGGGCATTAGAAAAGCCACAAGCGGTGACGCCGGTGACGACTGGCACGGCTCAAGGGGATCCATCCGTAACACCTAATGCGGCATCTCGCAGCGGTGTTCAGGGGGGGGCACCGGATACGGCGCGAGATGGCGTTGATGCCGATGCTTTGCAGCGGTATCGCCTGGCGCTGGGTATGGAGGCGCGCAAAGCGCGTCGTTATCCGGAGGTGTCACGTGCGCGTGGACATGAGGGTCAGTGCGAGGTGATGGTGATGCTTTCGAGAAGCGGGGGGGCGCCCATCGTGATCTCGGGAAAAAGCAGTGGTTCAGCCACGCTGGATGAGGCGGCGCTGACGATGGTGCGTGTTGCTGTGGAACGAACGCCGGTGCCCGCCGAATTGCAGGGACGGAATCTGAAAATTCCGTTAAGGATCCGCTTCTCTCTCGATGATTTCTGATAGCTGCGTGTTTTTTGCCCCAAGTCAATCAATCGGAGCTTTAAAGCGGATGGTCTGCCCTGATATACGTGGACGAAGTGTTATAATTCGTTGATTTTATTAAGCCGGCGCGATATGCGTTTGCGTAGCGCTGGTAGATTTGCTGTTGCAGCATCGTGATCTTGAACGGGTGATGTTGCTGGTTGTTTTGCTTTTTGAGGAGCGCCTATATATGTTTAACGGACTCATCGATATGCCTTGGTGGGGTTATGTGGTGTACACGCTGATCGTGACGCACATCACAATTGCCGGTGTAACGATTTATCTGCATCGCCATTCAGCGCACCGTGCGCTGGAGCTGCATCCGGTTGTGTCGCATTTTTTCCGTTTCTGGCTGTGGCTAACGACCGGTATGGTAACGAAGCAGTGGACGGCGATTCACCGCAAACACCACGCTAAATGTGAGACCCCAGAAGACCCGCACAGCCCGCAGATCTTTGGTCTGCGTAAAGTACTGTGGCAAGGTGCCGAGCTCTATCGCGCCGAGGCCAAGAACGATGAAACGATGAAACGTTACGGTGCGGGTACACCAGACGACTGGATGGAGCACCATGTGTACTCGCATTCGGTGATTGGTGTGTCGATTCTGATGATTCTCAACGTCATTCTTTTTGGCCCGATCGGTCTGACGATCTGGGCGGTGCAGATGGTCTGGATTCCATTCTGGGCAGCAGGCGTCGTTAATGGTGTCGGCCACTTTTATGGCTATCGCAATTTCACCTGCCCGGATGCGTCCACCAACCTGTTCCCTTGGGGCATCATCATTGGTGGTGAAGAGTTGCATAACAACCACCATGCCTTTGGGACTTCGGCGAAGCTGTCGAACAAGTGGTATGAATTTGATATCGGCTGGCTCTACATCCGCACATTGGAGATGCTGGGGCTGGCCAAGGTCAAGAAAGTGGCACCACGTCCCAAGCTGGGTAGGGAAGTCGCTGTGGTCAATGCAGAAACGCTGGATGCCGTGATTACACATCGTTTCGACCTGATGACCCGCTACGCTAAAGCGATTCGCCATGAATTTGCACGCACGCTGGAGCATCACAAGCACGACCACTCGCTGGCGGATAAGAAGACATTGCGTCAGGCCTCTCGCTGGGTGGCGGGGGATCTGGAGCAGATGCCTGTTGAGTTGCGTAAGCCAGTGGATAGTGTGCTGGCTGAAAGCCCCACACTGACGCAATTGTGCGCGATGCGTGCCCAGCTCGTGGCTATTTGGGAAAAGACCAATGCATCACGGGATCAGCTGGTGCAAAGCCTGCAAGAGTGGTGCAAACAGGCGGAAGCCTCTGGCGTTCGTGCGCTGGAAGAGTTGTCGGTGCGTGTCCGTCGTTACGTGATTTAAGTTTTTTCTGTTGCAAAAAACAACCGGCCGAGGCCGGTTGTTTTTTTAAAGGCTGTTTATGAGTGAATGTGAAAGCCAGGACACACTGGCTGCCGAGCTACCCCCTTCAGAGGCGTCGCCTGCGACCAATACGCAGCGGGCCAAAGGTATTGCCCCCGAGGTGGATCGTCGTCGCACCTTTGCGATTATTTCTCACCCCGATGCAGGCAAGACAACACTGACTGAAAAACTCCTCCTGTTTGCGGGCGCGATCCAGATTGCCGGTAGCGTTAAAGCACGTAAAGCCAGCCGTCATGCCACATCGGACTGGATGGAAATCGAAAAGCAACGCGGCATCTCGGTAGCCAGTTCGGTCATGCAGATGGAGTACGGTGACTGCGTCATCAACCTGCTGGACACGCCGGGCCACCAGGATTTTTCTGAAGATACCTATCGCGTGCTCACGGCGGTGGATGCAGCACTGATGGTGATTGATGCCGGTAACGGTGTTGAGCCGCAGACATTACGTCTGCTCGAGGTCTGCCGCGCCCGAAACACGCCGATTATTACCTTCATCAATAAGCTGGATAGCGAGGTCAAAGACCCGCTGGATCTGGTCGATGAAATTGAAAA
This sequence comes from Rhodocyclaceae bacterium, assembly GCA_023253415.1. Lineage (GTDB taxonomy): Bacteria > Pseudomonadota > Gammaproteobacteria > Burkholderiales > Rhodocyclaceae > Fluviibacter. Next base: position 6,671 of record JALRGK010000170.1, on the reverse strand, counting down.
GGTGCTTAAACTCACCGTTGTGCCATTTACCTGGCCTGTAGGCATGGGCAAACGTTTCGCGGGCGTGTATGACATTCGTAACGATCAGATGCGCCTGTTCCGTTCCGGTAAGGATCGACTGGAAACAGAGTCAGAAACCTTGCAGGGTTTTGATCATCCGCAGCTGGCAGATCGTTTCGGTGCCGAGTTTGAACAAGCCCAGTCCGAAGTCGAATTGATTAGCGGTGCCTCCGAAGAGTTTGATAAAGAGGCCTTCCTGCGTGGCGAACAAACCCCGTTGTTCTTTGGTTCGGCCATTAACAACTTTGGCGTCAAGGAGGTTCTGGATGCCCTGTCGGAGCTGGCGCCAGCGCCTAAGTCGCGTGCCGCCATTCAGCGCGTGGTGCATCCGGAAGAGCCGGCGTTTTCGGGCGTGGTTTTCAAAGTGCAGGCCAATATGGATCCGGCGCACCGGGATCGTATTGCCTTTGTGCGCATTTGCTCTGGCAAGTTCACGCGTGGGATGCAACTAAAGATCGGGCGTACGGGCAAGAGCATTCGCACTGCCAGTGCCATGTCGTTCCTGTCACAGCGGCGTGAGCTGCTGGAAGAAGCGTATGCAGGTGACATCATTGGTATTCCCAATCATGGTCTATTGCAGTTGGGGGACACGCTCACCGAAGGCGAAAAACTTCAGTACACGGGTTTGCCGTTTTTTGCGCCGGAAATTTTCCAGGCCGTGGAAGTGGCTGATCCGATGCGCGCCAAGCAATTACGCACCGGGCTGATGCAACTCGGTGAAGAAGGTGCAATCCAGGTCTTCCGTCCGCATGATGGCGGATCGCTCTTGCTGGGTGCCGTGGGTACACTGCAGTTTGAAGTGGTGGCGCATCGCTTGAAGCATGAGTACGGTGTAGAGGCGCGCCTCATGCCAACTAAATATCGACTCGCAAGATGGGTGACAGCAGACGATCCGGCAGAGCTCAAGCAGTTCATTGATTTCAACGCCTATCGTATTGCTTATGACGTTGTAGAGGCACCGACGTTCCTAGCCTCCTATCAGGGTGAGCTGGTCATTCCGGAGCGCTGGAAAACCATCAAATACCACGCGCTGCGTGAGCATGCCGGTCTGATGTTCCAGAGCAAGCTGGCGGGGTAGTGTGGATAAGCTGCTGTTCTATGTGGGCAGCTTGCGCCAAAGACAAAGCCCACCTCAAGGGTGGGCTTTGTTGCGTTTGGGATGCGCGCAGCTTACTTAAGCTTGGTTTCCTTGTACGCCACGTGCTTGCGAGCTTTCGGGTCGTACTTAGTGATTTCCAGCTTTTCAGGCGTGGTGCGCTTGTTCTTCGTAGTGGTGTAAAAGTGACCGGTGCCAGCGCTCGACTCGAGCTTGATCTTTTCACGTCCGCCTTTGGCCATGATGTTCTCCTAAATTCGGGTGAGCGGCTTAAACTTCGCCGCGGTCGCGCAGGTCAGCGAGAACGGTCTCGATGCCCTTCTTGTCGATGAGACGCAGGCCGGCGTTCGAAACGCGCAGGCGCACGAAGCGGTTTTCGCTCTCAACCCAGAAACGGCGGTACTGCAGATTCGGCAGGAAGCGACGCTTCGTTTTGTTGTTGGCGTGAGAAACGTTGTTTCCCACCATTGGGCCCTTGCCCGTGACTTGGCAAACGCGTGCCATGGTTGACTCCTGTTATCCCAAACGGAAAGCCGATGATTGTAATGCCTAAACGGGGTAAAAAGCAAGTGTTATCTTTATTTGGGTTTTTTAGGGGGATCGCGGCACTTTTCCATGCTCGCTAAACGAGTAGGGATCAGCCATGCCGGCGATGATGAAATGATCCAGTAGCTGTACGTCGATAAGTGTCAGGGCTTTCTGGAGGGCATCGGTGAGCTGTTCATCGGCCGCTGATGGTTTGGCAACGCCACTGGGGTGGTTATGGGCAAAAATCACGGCAGCGGCATTATGATGCAACGCGCGTCGAACAATTTCCCGGGGGTAAACACTGGTCTGGGTCAATGTGCCCCGGAATAATTCTTCGCTGGCAATCAGTCGGTTATGCGCATCGACCCAGAGCGCGTGAAATACTTCGAATTCGCGATTAGCCAGGCTGAGCTTGAGGTATCGCCGCACGCTGTCGACGGATGAGAGGGATATTCCCTGGGCCATCTCTTCTCGTAGGGTACGCCGCGCCAGCTCCAGTACGGCAATCAACTGGGCGGATTTGGCCGGTCCCAACCCCAGTGTTTTGCCGAGTGCTTGCGGTGGTGCCGAGAGTAGCCCGTACAGACCACCAAATTGTTCAATGAGCGCATGTGCCAAGGCAATCGCATCCTGGCCGGGCAAACCGGTACGCAAAAGTATCGCGACCAGTTCGCTGTCGGACAGTATCTCGGGGCCCCGTTGCAGCAGCTTTTCGCGTGGCCGCTCACTGCTGGGTCTATCAGTCAAACTCATGCGTGCCTCTATTTGCTGGGTTTAATCGCCCGGGTCAAAAGATGAACTACCCGCCTGAAAGCTAAATGTGGATAGAATAGCCCAAACCAAGAGCGCCTAAAGGCGATACTTAACAAAAAGGCTTTGGCTATGACGGTTTGCGTGCAAACTTCGAACGAATTGACGGGTAAAAAGATTCTGCTGGGCGTTACGGGTGGTATTGCTGCCTATAAATCCGCAGAATTGGTACGTCTGCTCAAAAAAGCAGGTGCCGATGTCGTGGTGGTGATGACGGAAGCCGCAACGCGCTTTGTCACACCGCTGACGTTTCAGGCCCTATCCGGTAACCCGGTGGCCGTGGATGCCTGGGACCCTGAAAAGGGCGGCGGCATGACGCATATCGATCTGACCCGGTCTTCAGATCTGATGGTGATAGCACCCGCGTCAGCTGATTTTATGGCGAAAGTGGCGCAGGGGCGGGCTGATGATCTGTTGTCAGCGCTTGTGCTGGCAAGGGATTGTCCGCTAGCGATTGCACCGGCGATGAACCGCCAGATGTGGGCAAACCCGGCAACACAACGTAATAAGCAACTTCTTGAAATCGATGGTGTTGCTATTTGGGGTCCCGGGGTAGGCGAACAGGCCTGTGGCGAAACGGGCGAAGGCCGCATGCTCGAATCGTGTGAGTTAGCCGAGGCGGTGATTGGTGCTTTGACCGCTAAGCAGTTGGCTGGAAAGAAGATTGTAATGACGGCAGGGCCAACCTTTGAACCTATTGATCCCGTGCGCGGTATCACCAACCTGTCCTCTGGGCAAATGGGTTTTGCGATGGCCCGCGCTTTTGCTCAGGCAGGCGCTGAGGTTGTGCTGGTGAGTGGCCCCGTTGCTTTCCCTACCCCATTGGGTGTGCAGCGCATTAATGTACAGACCGCAGAACAGATGCGACAGGCTGTGATGGGGCAAATTGCCCAGGCGCAGGTCTTTGTTGGCGTGGCGGCCGTGGCGGATTATCGTCCTGTTGAAGTTGCTGAACATAAGTTGAAGAAAACTGAATCAGTAGCCGGTGACGGTGGACGTACGATTACGCTCACGCCGAATCCGGACATTCTGGCGGAAGTCGCCTCTTTGCCTGCAGCGCCTTATTGCGTCGGCTTCGCAGCGGAGAGTCAGAATCTGGATGATTATGCGGAGGCGAAACGTCTGCGTAAGCGGGTGCCGTTGGTGATTGGTAATCTGGTGAGCGATGGACTAGGCACTAGCGATAATTGCGTCACGCTTTACGATGAGACGGGGCGTTACCCGTTGCCTCCACTATCGAAGCCTATTCTGGCCAGACGATTGGTCGATGAGCTGGCGGCACGCCTCAACAAGCAATAAAGGAATAGCACCATGCACCGTATTGATGTTCGTATTCTCGATGCCCGTTTGCACGATAGCCCACCCGCTTATGGCACCCCGGGTGCCGCAGGACTGGATCTGCGTGCGTGTATTGACGCACCCTGCGTATTAAATGCGGGCGAAACCGTGTTGATCCCTTCCGGTATTGCCATTCATCTGGCTGATCCGGGCTTGGCGGCCATGATTCTGCCTCGCTCAGGTTTAGGGCATAAGCACGGCATCGTTCTGGGTAACCTGGTGGGTTTGATTGACTCGGATTATCAGGGTGAGATTAAAGTATCCCTGTGGAATCGGAGTGACACCGCCTTTGAAATTAATCCGCTGGACCGGATTGCGCAGCTTGTTGTGTTTCCGGTGCTTCAGGTCTCCATGAATATTGTTGATGCTTTTACAGAAAGCAGTCGTGCCGAAGGTGGTTTTGGCAGTACCGGTAAGCAGTAAGTCATGAAACCGGGTTCGGGCACATCCACAACCCGTCAGGCGACGGTGATTTTAGCGGTAGTTATGGCCGCGTATACGCTGTCGTTTTTTCAGCGTTTTGCCCCGGCATCGATTGCACAGGATCTGGCGCAGTCCTTTGAGACATCGGCCGCATCGCTGGGAGTGCTGGCTGCGACCTATTTTTACGTCTACACCCTGATGCAGGTGCCAACAGGCGTCCTGGTCGATACACTGGGGCCGCGGCGTATCATGCTGCTGGGCGGGCTGGTGTCTTTTGTCGGCAGCATTTGGTTTGGTCTGGCTGATACGTTGTCGCATGCCCTGATCGGTAGAACCCTCGTTGGTCTTGGCGTTTCGGTGACGTTTATTGCCATGCTCAAGATTATTGCATTGACCTTCGAAGAACGGCGATTTGCATCGCTGACGGGCTTGGGCGTTTTCATTGGGAATATCGGATCGGTGATGGCAGGTGTGCCGCTCGCTTACGCGGCCGCTGAAATTGGGTGGCGGAATGTGTTTGTCGCGGTTGCAGTCGCATCTCTGGTGTTTGGCACATTATCCTGGTGGATGATGCGTGGCAGTGCTGTGATGGGGGGTGCCAAGGTAGACCGTACGGTTGTGCTTGGGGGATTGCTTTCCGTGATTCGTAATCGCCTGACGTGGGCACCGGCCCTGACGAACTTGGGATTGTGCGGCAGTTACTTTACGTTTGCCGGCCTTTGGGCCATGCCCTACCTGACGCAGGTTCATGGCTATACGCGCAACATTGCAGCAACCCACCTGTCGTTAATGTATGCAGGCTTTGCGGTAGGTTGTCTTGCCCTCGGTATTGCCTCTGATCGTTTGCGTCAGCGCAAATCGATTCTGGTGGTGGCGAGTGCCGTTTATACGGTGATCTGGTTGATATGGTGGTGGGGTGGGGCATTGAACGTTGCCGCGACGATGATACTTTGCTGTCTGATGGGATTCACTGCGGCCGGCTTTAGTCTGACCTGGGCCTGCGCCAAAGAAGTCAATCCGCCACAGTTGGCGGGTATGTCCACGTCGATAGCCAACGTTGGTGGTTTTGCCGGTGCGGCGATTATGCAGCCATTGGTCGGCTTACTTATGGATAGCGTCTGGACCGGTACGCTCGTGAGCGGTGTGCGGACATACACGCTGGGAGATTTCCGCTTCGGCTTGACTCTGGTGGTTACGTTGGCGGTGTTTGGTTTGCTAGCGGCTCTGTTTATCCGAGAGACTGGCTGTCGGAATCTTTGGTCGGACGCGCAGCTGGCAGACCGAAGTGCTTAAACCCACCGGGCTACGCGTCCTGTTTTTACCCGAAAACGGCTTGTTTTAGTCGGAGTACGGTGTCGATGTGTGTTTGTAATTCAGGGGTGATGTCTAGACGTGCTTTGGGGTCGTCATTGAGCCGGTTGGCGTGTTGTAGACACCGATAGTTTCGGTACGCCTCTTGCGCGGCCTCCGAGAGCGCTTGATCAATCAGGCCATGATGTGCAGCCCGCTTGAGCAGCGCAATGTTACCAAGATTTTCGGTGAGATCCGGGTAGGTATGTGCATGCGCGAGTATCAGATACTGAACGATGAATTCGACATCGATGATGCCACCGGGGTCCTGTTTCAGATCAAAGACATTCGGTTTGATCGCACCATGGGCTTCGAACATTTTTTGCCGCATGTTGATCACTTCCTGGCGTAAATGCGGGATGTCGCGTCGTTGGCAGAGTATCTGTTTGCGCAGAGCTTCAAAGCGTTCGCCCAATGCCGCATCGCCAGCGACAAAACGGGCGCGGGTCAGCGCCTGATGTTCCCAGACCCAGGCTGATTTTTCTTCATAGTCACGGAACCCATCCAGACTGATCGCCAACATGCCCGACTCGCCATTTGGCCGAAGACGGGTGTCGATTTCGTACACGATACCGGAAGAGGTTTGTGACGATAGCCACGTCGTCAGGCGTTGCCCAAGTCGCATGTACGTTTGTGCCGCATCCGGGTCCGGGTCGTCAAAGAGATAGACCACATCCAGATCCGAGCCGTAGCCGAGCTCTTTGCCGCCCAGTTTGCCGTATCCAATCACGGCAAAGTGCGGCGTGTCGGTATGGCGTTTACTGAGTTTCTCCCAGGTGAGTTTGATGGTCCGGTCAACAATGATATCGGCCAGCTCCGAGAGGAAATCAGAAATGCGCTCCAGGGAGTGTAGCCCTGCCAGATCCTGAACCAGCAAGCGGAATAGCTGCGCATGATGCATTTCGCGCAAGATATTCATTTCAGTTTCGGTGTCGCCATGGGCTTCTGACAGGGCGCGGTCCAGCTCTTCACGGTACGCGTTGAAATCGGTTGCGCTTTCCAGTAGTCGTTGATCCAGAAGTTCATCAAGTAGGAGCGGGTGTCGCGTCAGGAACTGGGCGCCCCA
>JALRGK010000162.1 GCA_023253415.1 Rhodocyclaceae bacterium | reverse complement strand
TTTTCAATAATCCGGGCCGGGTTACCCACGGCGGTGGCGCCGGCTGGCACATCTTTCACTACCACGGCATCACTACCGACACGTGCACCAGCACCAATCGTAATCGGGCCTAGCACTTTGGCACCGGCACCGATCACCACGCCGGATTTCAGCGTCGGATGGCGACGCCCCTTGTTCCAGCTGGTGCCACCCAGCGTGACCCCGTGATACAGCGTCACGTCATCCTCAATGACCGCTGTTTCACCAATCACCACGCCCATACCATGATCGATAAAGAATCGACGGCCGATGGTCGCCCCCGGGTGGATCTCGATACCGGTCAGAAATCGCGAAATATGAGAAACAAACCGGGCCAGCCAGTAAAAATGCCAAGCCCATAGACGATGGGCGACACGATGAAACAGCATCGCATGCACGCCGGGGTAGCACGTCACAATCTCCAGCGTTGAGCGGGCAGCCGGATCACGATCGAAAATGGATCGGATGTCTTCACGGAGTGACTTAAAAATAGGCATCTAAAGGATTGATTCTAGTTATTTTGACCCGGGTTCATGCGTACAACTTGTATGGCATCATTGTACTAATCCCGAGTTTTTTAATCAACCTTATTCGGCTTGGTTGGTGACGCCAATGCCGACACAATTCCCCTCAGGATATTGACTTCATCCGCCTCCAGTCGCGCCCGCTCGAAAATCCGTCGAACCTTCGGCATCAAACGTCGTGGGCGCTGCGGATCGTGAAACCCCGCCGCAATCATGGCGGACTCCAAATGACCATAGAAACCTTCCACGGCATCGACAGTCGCCACCGGTGAGGCATAACGTGTCGCACCGCTCTCATGGACAGCCTGCTCACCAGAAGCCTCGCGCAGCAGATAGGTCATGATCTGCACTGCCGCCCCCAGATTCAGGGAACCGTATTCCGGATTCGTCGGGATACTAACCTCGGCACGGCAATGCTGGAGTTCATCATTCGTCAGGCCATTCGTTTCGTTGCCGAAGACAAATGCAGACTGGCCTCCAACACCATCTCCTTGCGTGTTTCCTTGTCTATTTCCTTGTGTATTACCTTGCAGCCAGAGGGCATGGGACGTTGCAACGGCCAGCCGGGGTGACATCGGCTCCGGCCCCAGTTCACGGGCCCGAACCGTCATTCCGAAGGCACCCCTACAACCGTCAAGCGCAGAGGCCAGGTCTGCTACCACGCGACAACCCTGCACCAGCTCGGCGGCACCCGAAGCGCGCCGGATTGCCACCTCGTCAATCTCACACAAGGGATTAACAAGCACCAACTGGCTTGCATGTACCAACCCCATGGTTTTCATGGCGCGGGCCACGGCCCCGATGTTGCCCGGGTGTGACGGTCGACACAGCACAATGCGTTGGCTTGCCAGAAATGCGCCCGCCGGCATCGTTACGCCGGCAACAGCGTGAGACGTCACTGAATTTGTCATCGTTCATCCATGCACATTCATCAAAACACGGTCGACCCGCCGCCAGCCAACGGGTACAATACGGGCTCATCGCGCAAACGAACCGCGTTTGCCACTTTGCTCTGTGTCCCTGATATGCATCCCTTTCTTAATGTTGCCGTTAAGGCCGCACGTCGTGCCGGTCAAATCATCAACCGAGCTGCGCTCGACATCGAAAAACTGCAGGTTGCCCGCAAAGGCCAGAGTGACTACGTCACCCAGGTAGATCGTGCCGCAGAGGATGCCATCAAGGAAATCCTGCTCGAAGCCTATCCGAGCCACGGCATTCTAGCCGAAGAATCCGGCGCAACAGCGCCGGAGGCCGAATTCCAATGGATCATCGACCCTCTGGACGGCACCACCAACTTTATCCACGGCTTCCCGCAATACGCCATCTCCATTGCCCTCACCCAGAATGGTCAGCTGGCTCATGGTGTGGTCTACGACCCGATGCGTAACGAAATCTTTACTGCCAGCAAAGGCAGCGGTGCCTTCCTCAACGATCGCCGTATTCGTGTGAGCCGTTGCGACCGCCTCGGCGACGCCCTCATCGGTACCGGCTTCCCCTACCGGGTATTTGATCGCGTCGATAATTACATGGGTGCCTTCAAAGAACTGACCGGTAAAACCGCCGGCATGCGCCGCCCCGGAGCTGCCTCGCTCGATCTGGCTTATGTCGCCGCCGGACGTCTGGATGGTTTCTGGGAATTCGGTTTGGCCCCCTGGGATATGGCGGCTGGCACGCTAATGATTCTGGAAGCCGGTGGCTTCGTCACTGACACGAACGGCGACAGTGATTTCCTCAAGACGGGTGATGTTGTTGCCGGCAACCCGAAGGTGCACACACCGCTCCTGCAGATTGTCCAGAAGCACCTGAAGGCCCCGGCTGCCTGATTGACTTTGCGTAGCGGCGTTCCGACATGAGCAAAAAATCCACGCCGGACGCCGCAGGCGCTTCTCACACCCCGATGATCAAGCAGTACCTCGCTCTGAAAGCGACGGTACCGGATACCCTCCTCTTCTACCGGATGGGGGATTTCTATGAGCTCTTCTTTGACGATGCGGTTAAGGCCGCCCGGTTGCTCGACATCACGCTGACCAGCCGCGGTCAATCCAACGGTGAGCCGATCCGCATGGCGGGCGTCCCGTTTCACGCCGCCGACCAATACATTGCCCGTCTGGTCAAAGCCGGCGAATCTGTCGCCATCTGTGAACAGATCGGCGACCCGGCTACCAGCAAAGGACCGGTTGAGCGTGCCGTTACACGTATCGTGACCCCCGGCACCGTCTGCGATGCAGCCCTCATGGATGAGCGCCGTGAAAATCATCTCATGGCGCTGTACCCGGCAGGCGCCCGTCTGGGCGCTGCCTGGATCTCTCTGGCTGCCGGTCGCTTAACGCTCAGTGAAATAGGCACGGAACAACTGGGCACGCTTCTGGGCCGCATTGATCCCTCAGAAATTCTGATTCCGGATACTGCCGCATGGCCCGAAGGATTGGCCAATCCGATGCGCCGCGCCGAATGGCTGTTTGATGCCGAAACCGGCAACCGATCCCTGTGCAGCGCCCTCAAGGTAGGCGCACTCACCGCCTACGGTATCGACGCGAGCGAAGATCAACCAGGTCTCGCTGCCTGTAGCGCATTACTCGATTACATCCAGGCCACCCAGTTCCGCAAACCGGAGATGCTCGGCATTAGCACCCTCCAGATCGAGCGCCCGAACCAGTACCTGCGGATGGATGCCATCACCCGTCGAAATCTGGAGCTGACCGAATCACTACGTCTGGCGTCGCTACCCGGTAGCGAGAGCACCACGCTCTACAGCATTCTCGATCGCACACGCACCGCGATGGGTTCGCGGGCATTACGCCATGCCCTGCACCATCCGTCTGCCGACGATCAACTACCGGCCGGAAGGCACCAGATAATCGATTGCCTACTCGGCCGCCAGGATCTGCTGACACAGCTGCGCGATCAACTCCATGGCTTCTGCGACATCGAGCGCATCGCCGGCCGTATTGCGCTGCTCTCGGTGCGCCCCCGCGAACTGGCCGCATTGCGCGACACACTAGCGCAGTGGCCCATGCTGGTCTCGCTGATTCAGCAACTCGTCCCCACCGCCATTGGTAACGACGCCCTGGCCCAATTGGCCGAGCGCCTCGTCAACACAACGGTGGGCACACGTGTTAGCGATTTTCTGTCCGCGGCCGTTCGGCCGGAGCCCGCCAACCACATCCGGGATGGTGGCGTGATCGCCGATGGGTTTGATGCTGAACTCGACGAGCTCAGAAACATCCAGACACATTGCGGTGACTTTCTGCTGGCACTTGAAACCCGTGAGCGAGAAGCCACCGGAATCACCACGCTCAAAGTCGAATACAACCGCGTACACGGCTTTTACATCGAAGTATCTCAAGCGCAATCGGCCAAAGTACCCGAGCACTATCGCCGCCGACAGACACTGAAGAATGCCGAACGTTACATTACGCCGGAACTCAAAGCGTTCGAAGATAAGGCACTCTCGGCGCAAGACCGCTCGCTCAACCGCGAGAAGATACTCTATGAATCGCTGCTCCAGCAATTACAACCTGACGTCGTAGCGCTCAAATCAATAGCGCTGGATGTTGCGGAACTGGATCTGGTCGCCAGCTTTGCCGTTCGTGAACCTTTCGCGGCGTGTTTCCGACAATTGGTCCGATGTCGGATCAAACGACCCAACCTTGCGGCGCGCCGCCGAACCGCTAGGCTGCCGCGATGACCCAGCGTGCGCTGATCTGCGGACTGCTCGCCGCTCTCTGCCTCTGCTCGGCCGTTAAGGCCCGGTCACAGTCCGAGGCCGATCGGCGCGTGGCCGTGACCTTCGATGATCTGCCGTACCAGGCCGACGGGGCCGCCCTGTGCGATCCGGCGTCCCTGATGAGTCTGACCACCGACTTCGTGGCCATGCTGAAGCCGCTGGCGACGCGCGCCACCGCCTTCGTCAATGAGGGCAAGACGTGCGAGCCGACACGCGCCTCGACCCTGCCGCAAGCGCTGAACGTCTGGCTGGATGCAGGTCTCGGGTTGGGCAACCACACCTTCAGCCACATCAACATCCACCAGACAACGGCAGAAGCCTGGCTCGCCGACCTGGACGCCGGGGCGCCGATCACGCGTGCGGCGCTGAAGGCGCGAGGCGAGCGCCTGCGCTGGGTGCGCCACCCCTATCTGTTCACCGGCGAGACGCAGGACAAGCACGACGCCATCGCCGCCGGCCTCGCCGCGCGCGGCTATGACGTCGCGCCGGTCACGATCGACAACAACGACTGGATGTTCGCCGACGTCTATCGCAAGGCGCAGCGGCTGGACGACCCCGACCTGATGCGGCGCATCGGCGAGGCCGATGTGGCGCACATGACGACGGTGCTGGACTTCTTCGAACCCTACAGCGCCGAACTGACCGGGGGACGCGAGCCGGCGCAGGTGCTGCTTTTGCACGCCAACAGCCTGAACCAGGACTGGTACCCGCAGATCCACGCCCTTTATCTGGCGCGCGGCTATCGGTTCGTGTCGTTGGAGGAGGCGATGGCCGATCCGCTCTACGCCCACGCCGACACCTATGTGCGGGCGAACGGGATTTCCTGGCTGCATCGCTGGACGCACACCGACGGCCGCGCCATCCGCTGGGAGCCCGAACCGCCCGCCTGGATTGTCGAGGCCAACAAGGGCGGCGTCGAGGATCTGGAGCGTATGGCGGTGCGGATGTCGGCGAAGTGGTGACGAACGCGCCTCAGCCCGCTAAGGCACGCCCCAAATGACCGATCTCGCCAAACTCGAACTCGATCTCATCAACGCCATCGGCTCGGCCGACAGCGTCGCCGCCCTTGAAGAGGTGCGCGTCGCCGCTGTGGGCAAGTCCGGCTCCGTCTCGGGCCTGCTCAAGGGCATGGGCGCGATGAGCCCCGACGAACGCCGCGAGCAGGGCCCGATCATCAACGGCCTGCGCGACCGAGTGACCGCCGCCATCGCCGCGAGGAAGTCCGAACTGGAGGCCGCCGAGCTGGATGCTCGCCTGTTGTCGGAGCGTATCGACCTGACCCTGCCGGCGCGTCCGCGCCGCAAGGGCGGGGTGCATCCGACCATGCAGGTGATGGACGAGATGATCGCCCTGTTCGCCGAGATGGGCTTCGCCGTGGCGGAAGGTCCGGACATCGAGGACGATTTCCACAACTTCACCGCCCTGAACTTTCCGCCGAAACATCCGGCGCGGGAGATGCACGACACCTTCTTCCTGAAGCCGGACCCCGAGACGGGCGAGCGCAAGGTGCTGCGCACCCACACCAGCCCGGTGCAGGTCCGCACCATGATGTCGCAGCAGCCGCCGATCCGCAT
>JALRGK010000135.1 GCA_023253415.1 Rhodocyclaceae bacterium | reverse complement strand
GTTCCAGTACCCGGTTGAGCGCCGGCTCGGTGGCATTCGACACGATGAGGCCATTACCCGGCATGGTGCGTACGAGATGGTGGAACTGGGTTTCGATGGCGGCAAGATCACTAAAAATATCGGCGTGATCGAATTCTAGGTTGTTGAGGATGACGGTGCGCGGACGATAGTGCACGAACTTGGAACGCTTGTCGCAGAAGGCGGTGTCGTATTCGTCGGCTTCGATGACGAAGAATGGCGAGTCCTTGAGGTCGCCGTGCAAACGGGCTGAGACACCGAAGTTACGCGGCACACCGCCGATCAGAAAACCGGGCGACAGACCGGCATCTTCCAGAATCCAGGCCAGCAATGAAGCGGTAGTCGTTTTGCCGTGTGTGCCGGCAACGCCCAACACCCAACGCCCTTGCAGGATATGCTCGGCCAGCCACTGTGGGCCAGAGACATAGGGCAAGCCTGCGTCGAGAATCGCTTCGAGCAGCGGGTTGCCACGCGAGATGGCATTGCCAATGACATAGACATCGGCACCCAACCCCAGTTGCGACGGATCATACCCTTCGATGAGTTCGATCCCGGCGCCACGTAATTGGTCACTCATCGGCGGATAGACACCGGCATCACACCCGGTGACTTGATGGCCGGCTGCCCGCGCCAGTTGTGCCAGACCACCCATGAAGGTGCCGCAGACACCCAGAATATGCACATGCATCGTGATTTCCGTCTTTCTTCTTTACGTCGTCATGCCAGCGCAATGTCCGGCAGGTAGGTTTAGAATGGAAAACATTGTACCTGCCCCGGAGATACTCGATGCGCCACCGACGACGCCCCACCGGCATGCAGAACAACGGCACGGCCCACATCGCTGCCGTGGCCGCCCGTCTGATGGCGGAAGACGGCCTGGATGATGTGGAGTTGGCCAAACGCAAAGCCGCGCACCAGCTGAACCTGCCGGAGTGGATTGGTCTGCCCAGTTCACAGGCAGTTTACGATGCGTTGCGAACCCACCAGGCGATTTTTCAAGATAGCGAACAACGCGAACGCATCGTCAGCATGCGCCAAGAAGCGCTCTACTGGATGGAGTTGCTCGCCGTATTTCATCCGTATCTGACGGGCTCGGTGCTGGATGGCACGGCCGGGCGCTTCTCGATGATCGACATTCTGCTATATCCGGATAGCGATAAAGATGTGGAAATTTTTCTGCTGAACCAGGGCATTGCGTATGAACATATGCGCCCGCGCAATGATCGGACCTCGGCCGTGCTGCAGGTCAGCCGCGGCGATTGCGATTGGGCGACCAACTTGGTGATTTACCCATCCCATGATGAACGGGTTGTTTTCAGGAAGCACGATGGTTCAGTGCGGGAACGGGCCCGGATCGAAGCGGTGCGGGAACGGCTGAAAATAGATGCATTACTGGGATAAAGCAAAATCAGACGGCAATTTGCCGGTAAAATGTCAGAAATTTCTGCGAAAACACCTAGCCAACTCCATCGAGAAAATATCATGCGTTTTAGCCATTTAATTCGACAGAGCCGCTCCGGCGCCGCACTCATTGCCTGTCTGGCCGCAGTGGCACTGCTTGCAGGCTGCTCGAAGTTTGAAAACAGCCAGACCAAAGCGAATGGCCCTCACGTTAGCGCCAAGTTCTTCGATGCCCAATTCCAGGATCCCGATGGCAAAGCCGTCAACCTGGCGGCGCTCCGCGGTAAAACCGTGGTGGTGAACTTCTGGTCGACCTGGTGCCCGCCCTGCGTGGAAGAAATGCCGATGTTCAGTGACGTACAAACCGCGTACAAAGACAAAAACGTGGTTTTTGTCGGCATCGCCG
>JALRGK010000242.1 GCA_023253415.1 Rhodocyclaceae bacterium | reverse complement strand
TTCAGGGCGGCCGGCACCGGGGCAACCTTCCAGTCGCCTTCGCGGATATGCTTGGTTTCCGGCAGGATATCCGGCATTTCGCCGGCATCGATGCGGGCATGGCGCTCGATGCGGGCCTTCAGCAGTTCCTGACGGCGCGGTTCGAAAGCACGGTGCAACTTGGCAACAAAGGCCAGCGCTTCCGGGGTCAGGATTTCGTCGTAACGGGCATTGATTGGGCCGGTAATCTGGATGCCAGCGGGCAGGGTCAGGCTCATGTTGAAACTCCGGTAAATAAGGAAGGATTGGGATGAATCAGAGACCAATAATTTTTGGATGAGTTTCATTTTATTGCAGTGCAATTGGAAATAAAAGGTGTAAAAATATCCAGTCTTCTTGTACATTAAGTATTAAATAAACGGGGGCTTCCGATGAATCCATTCAAGGAAATGCAGGCATTAGTGCTGGTTGCCACACATGGCTCCCTGTCGGCGGCGGCGCGGGTCGAAGGGGTCACGCCAGCCATCATGGCAAGGCGCCTCGACGCGCTGGAAGAACGCCTGGGATCCCAGCTGGTGCATCGGACCACTCGGCGCATCTCTTTCACGGAGGCCGGGCAGAACTATCTGGAAGACTGCGTTCGCATATTGAATGATCTGGCGGGCGCAGAAGCGGCTGCTGCCAAGGGCAGTATCCAGGTGAGTGGCCACTTGCGTATGACCGCGCCCGCGGGTTTTGGCCGACGCCACGTGGCACCGCATGTACAGCAGTTTCTCAAGCTGCATCGGGATGTGAGCGTGACGCTCGACCTCTCGGACCGTTTGGTCGACCTCGTGAACGAAGGCTTTGACTGCGGCATTCGACTGGGCGAACTGGCCGATTCCAATATGGTGTCGGTGCGCCTTGCCGAAATGCGCCGTGTCGTCGTTGGGGCACCGGATTACCTGGAACGGCACGGTGTCCCGCAGACACCGGAAGACCTGCTCAAACACGACTGCCTGGCACTTGGGCCGCAACGTGGCTGGACGTTCCGAACCAGTCTGACACAAGGTGGTGCTTCAACCGTTAAAACACGCAGCATCCGCGTCAAAGGACCGATGGAGTGCAACGATGGTGTCGTGCTGGCGGAATGGTCGCGTTCGGGTGGCGGACTCGCCTGGCGCTCGATGTGGGAAGTCGGCGAAGATCTCCAGTCCGGACGGCTGGTCAGTGTGCTGGACGACTGGGCGGCACCGCCGGTGGGCATCTACGCCGTATTCCCGGAGCGACGCCATCTGCCCCTGAAAGTACGTGCCTTCGTGGATTTTCTGAAGGAAGCCTATGCCCAGAAAAACTACTGGCTGCCGCAGCAGCCAGTGAATAACAAAAGTCCGCGTAAAGCGGCGAGCCGTTAGGCTAGTGCAGCGAGGGCAGCGGCGTAGTTCGGCTCGTTCTTGATCTCGCTAACCAATTCGCTGTGCAGTACCTTGTTGTTTTCGTCGAGGACGACAACGGCACGGGCGGCAACGCCAGCGATGGGCCCCGATTCAATCGCGACACCGTAGTGCTGCAGGAAGTCGCGGCCACGCATGGTCGAAAGCGTCTGTACGTTGTCCAGGTTTTCGGCACCACAGAAGCGTGATTGGGCGAAGGGCAGATCGGCCGACACACAGAGGACAACGGTGTTTTTCAGCTGTGCCGCTTCAGCATTGAATTTGCGGACGGAAGTGGCACAGGTTGGCGTATCGATGCTCGGAAAAATGTTGAGCACCTTGCGCTTACCGGCGTAGTTATCGAGCGTGACATCGCTCAGGTCTTTGGCGACCAGTTTGAAAGCGGGTGCGGTGCTACCGGTTTTGGGGAGTGTGCCGCCAATCTGGATGGGATTGCCGCCGAGAGTCACTGTCTGGGTCATGGTGCTTCCTGTGCTGTGAGTTGGGTTGGTCAGTTTTGTTATGTGTGCATCGCTGCACGATCAATGATGACATAGTGTTTGCGCACGTGCGACAGAACTTCGAAGAGGCCCGTAAATCCGGCAGGGATGACACACGCGTCACCGGGTCCGAATTCGCGTGCGGTACCCCCTGCATCCGTAATGCGGATGCAGCCGGAGAGCACGTGAAAAAACTCATCTTTGCCCTCGGCAAATGCAATGCGCCACGCACCGGGTTCGCAATCCCATAGACCTGAAGAGACACCATCCGATTCGTAATGATTCCAGGTCGTGCGCGTGGGGTTGCCGCTGACCAGGCGATCGGGACGTGGGTAATCGATGTCAGGCGTTGTGGAGCGTTCGGCAAAGGTTGTCAGGGTCTTCATGGTCAGATGCGTTGTGGACCGTTTTGGCGCTTTGTATTGTATAAACAAAAACAGCACCCGAAGGTGCTGTTTTTGCTGAAGGCAGTCAGTTCTTAGTGGAACTGTTCTTCTTCGGTCGAACCGGTCAGTGCCTTGACGCTCGACGAACCACCCTGGATGACGGTGGTCACTTCGTCGAAGTAACCGGTGCCAACTTCTTGCTGGTGCGAAACGAAGGTGTAACCCTGGTCGCGAGCAGCAAATTCTGGCTCTTGAACCATTTCAACGTAGTGCTTCATGCCTTCGCCGCCAGCATAGGCCTTGGCAAACTTGAAGGTGTTGTACCAGTTGACGTGGATACCAGCCAAGGTGATGAACTGGTACTTGTAGCCCAATGCGGACAACTCTTCTTGGAACGAAGCGATTTGCGAATCGTTGAG
>JALRGK010000224.1 GCA_023253415.1 Rhodocyclaceae bacterium | reverse complement strand
CGCCGACAAGGTCAAGGCACTGGAGAAGGAAGTCATGGGTACCGTGGACGGTATCCTGGGCGCCATTGCTCGCCCGGGCCGTGTCTACTTCGTAACCGCACTGCCTAAGACGCGTTCGGGCAAGATGCTACGTCGTTCGCTGCAAGCGTTGGCCGAAGGCCGCGATCCAGGCGATCTGACCACCATCGACGACCCTTCGACCATCGAGAACATCAAGAAGATGGTTGCAGCCGGTTAATCGGTCGCGTTAAAAGAAACGGCCTGTCGCAAGACAGGCCGTTTTTCTTTGTGCAAACCACTTAATTGGCGCTTATGGTCTGCGGTGGTGCTGTTGTCTTCCGAAGCAACGCGGCCAAGCCGAGTGCCGATAGCGCATGCGGTAGGTATACCGGATTCATGGTCGACATGAGGCTAATGTGGCCAGTGCCGGTGAGGTTTTCTGTTCCGGCAACCTTGCAGGCTTGGCGTGCCACTGCATCGGCAACGCCAACGAGTTGTGCTCTGCCGCCAATGATTTGGTTGAGTGTAGGGGCTAGAAAATCGTAGTGTGTGCAGCCAAGCACAACTTGATCGACGCCTTGCTCAATCAGTGGTAGCAGTTGAGAGTTGATGTCTTGAACAATCGAAGGCGCGTCCAGATTAAGGGCTTCAACTTCGGTGGCCCAACCGTGGCAGGGGATGACGTGCACAGTTTTATGTGGGGCATGGCGACCGATCAGGTCTGCGAGGCGCTGGCTCTTGGCGGTGGCTGCTGTGGCGAGCACGGCGATTTTTCCCGTTTCGGTATTCAGCGCGGCGGGTTTAATGCCTGGTTCGACGCCAACAATGGGAATGCTTGGGTGCTCGCCCCGTAAGGCTTCTATGGCCTCAGCCGTTGCGGTATTGCACGCGACAACGAGCGCGGTACAACCTTCCTTGATGAGTGCCTGGCCCATCGCCAGCACACGGACACGAATCTGTTCCGATGATTTGTTGCCGTAAGGGACGTACGCCGTGTCGGCAGCGTAGATGAGATCTGCCGCGGGGCAGATCTCTGCCAGGGCGCCGAGTACCGACAGACCACCCAGACCGGAGTCGAAGACTCCGATCACAGGGCGTTGTGTGTCCGGCACCCGGGTTTGTTCCTGGGCTTAAGTTACGACTTGACCGGAATTTTGCCGATCTTGACCTGCCATTCTTTTGGGCCGGTTTCGTGTACCGAGGTGCCCGACGAATCCACGGCAACGGTGACAGGCATGTCTTCGACAGTGAACTCGTAGATGGCTTCCATGCCCAGATCGGCAAAGCCGACAACCTTGGCTTCTTTAATGGCTTTGGAGACCAGGTAGGCGGCACCGCCAACGGCCATGAGGTAGGCAGCCTTGTTGTCGCGGATGAAATCAACGCGGGCAACCGCTTTGGGCGCGGAAGCCGCGGGGGCCGCGCAGGTGAAACCGATGGCCGCGACGCCGGCGGTCCATCCGGCCTGAAGGGCAAGCAGGCGTTTGAACATGGTGCGAGGTTGACGCGCCGGCCTGCCGGCGTGCTGCCGGATTTTGGCGGATTCAAACCACCCGTTGAACGCCCGGCCCGCACCAGCCAGACGATGGCTTGTAACCCCCGCCCCCGCCGGCCAGTCCTTGCTGGCGATAGTAAA
>JALRGK010000100.1 GCA_023253415.1 Rhodocyclaceae bacterium | reverse complement strand
CTCGTTGGTATGCTAACGCTGGGTAGTGCACTCCCACACGGCGTACGCCTTGCCGGGGCTGACTGGTCTTGGCAATCTACCCTACTGGTTTCCAGCATACTTGCCTGTATCGCAGCCTTCATGGTCTGGCGCCTAGGAGATGGGCCACATTTACGACGTACGCCGGGAACACACCACCTCCGTCTGGGGCGAGTACTGACAGCGTTTACGATCCCGCAATTCCGAGCCTCTGCGCTGGGCTACTTTGGCCATCAGTGGGAACTCTATGCCTTCTGGACCCTCACACCCGCTCTGGTCATCGCCGCCGGCCTGGCCGCCCCTGGTACACCATTGCTTTCCGGGCTGTCCTTCCTGATTATCGGTATCGGCAGCCTCGGCTGTATTCTGGGTGGCTGGTGGAGCCGATCTATCGGTAGCGCTCGCGTGGCCGCTGTGGCTCTGGCGGTCTCGGCGCTGTGCTGCGCCTTATTTCCCATCACCGCTACTTTTGCACCGACCGGGCTGCTACTAATCCTGCTAATTTGGGGCACTAGCGTTGTGGCAGATTCGCCTCATTTCTCGGCACTCTCTGCCAAAGCCTGTCCGCCTGAAATTGTAGGCAGTGCGCTCACCCTACAGAATGCACTGGGCTTCGCAATCACCATGGTGTCTATCCAGATTGGCACGGTTATTGTTGACACACTGGGCACCTTCACCGCTTGGTTACTATTACCGGGCCCGTTATTCGGGCTCTGGGGCCTCTGTCCTCTGTGGCGAGAAAAACCACGGCAAACATAAGACCGACAAAGCAACGCTATGTTCGCTCACATTCGCAACGCACTCTCCGCCCCCCATGCCATGACGGTCACGCTCGCGGCCGCCGGCATCCTGATGGTGACGATGGGCACCCGCCAGTCTCTGGGGCTGTTCGTTGCACCGATCAATTCGAGTAGTGAGATCGGCATCGTCGCGGTTAGTCTGGCGCTGGCCATCGGGCAATTCTCATGGGGTCTCGCACAACCCTTCGCCGGCTTTCTGTCGGACCGCTTCGGACCGGCCAAGGTGCTGGTCGTCGGCGTCTTTCTATTGGCACTGGGCAGTGCACTCACGCCGTTCATGCTCTCCGGCTTCGGCCTCATCGTCAGCATGGGTCTGCTCATCTCCATCGGCTCCGGCATCGGCGGCTTCTCAGTGCTGATCGGTGCCACGGCGCAGCGGATTCCTGCCGAAGCACGCGGCCCTGCCTCCGGCGTGATCAATGCCGGCGGTTCGTTAGGCCAGTTTATAGGTGCGCCAATTTTCCAGGGGTTGATCCAGGCCGTTGGCTGGGCGGGCTCACTGTGGGCAATGGCGATCATTTCGCTCAGTGCGTTGCCGCTCATCAACCGACTAACAGGCACCAAGACGATCCACACACATCCACAAAATTTTTCGGAGGGCGACCCCTTCGGCAAAACGATCTGCGGGGCTTTCGCCAACCCAAATTATTTTCTGCTCAATCTGGGGTTCTTTACCTGCGGTTTCCACATCGCATTTCTGGTCACGCACCTGCCCGGTGAAGTGAGCCTCTGTGGCCTACCAGCCAGTGTAGCCAGCTGGTCGCTGGCCATCATCGGCCTGAGCAATATCTTCGGTAGCCTTTACGCCGGTCAATGCGTCGCACGCTTTCGTAGCAAATACATTCTCGCCGTCATGTACGGTAGCCGTGTCTTGCTTATTCTCGCTTACATGCTCCTGCCCAAAACAGACTGGACGTTTTATATTTTTGCTGCCGGCCTGGGCTTCACCTGGTTGGCGACCGTACCGCCTACGGCGGCGATTGTCGGTAAACTGTTCGGGCTACGCTATCTGGCCACACTCTTCGGTATCTCGATGCTGTCGCATCAGGTGGGGGCATTCTTTGGCGCCTATCTGGGCGGTGTTGCCTTGGCAGAATGGGGCAATCTGGATGCCATGTGGATTGCCGACATGGCGCTGGCCGGTATAGCCGCCCTGGTGAATCTGCCGATTCGCGAACCGCAGTTAAAATCCTGAACGTATGGAAAATCTGTCGCTCACGCTATCTTTACTTGTTGCCGGACTGATTATCGGATTCCTGGCAACCATTGCCGTAGGTGCTTGTATTCGCAGTATCTGCGAAGCCTTTCAAGCAGGCAGTAGCCATCGATGGACTGGGCTTATCACACTGATGATCTACGTGCCGCTACTCAGTTATACAATGCGCAATATGGTGGAAGTGGCCCCTATGATTCTGGGTATCTTACTGAGCACGAGCAGCCTCGGTATGGTCTTTCTGATCAGCAATATCCGGGCAGTCCGACATCAGACAATAAAAAACCCGCCATCGTTACCGAGTGCGGGTTAATCAGGCTTGTGTGGTTAGAGTCGGCTGATCAAGCTGCTTTCACTTCATTCAGCAAATCGGGGTGTCGATCCAATACCTTGAGAAGCTTAACTAATGCCAAAGGCGGTTTAGTTTTTCCGGTTTCATAACGGGAAAACGCATTAACACCCCCACCAAAGATCTCAGCAGCTGTACGTTGGTCTAGATCCAGTTTTTTACGTACATGGGCAATAAACGCAGGATCTACAATTGCGGCATTCACTTGCTTATTGAATGCTTTCATTTCACGCATCACACGGTCTGTTTCAACCATATCTGTAACAGACTCATTACACGCAGGACAAAAATCTCCTGTGACAGCAAAAATATGCGTCGTCTCGCCTTTGTAGGTATACGCTATATCTCGCGTGTCATGAATCAACTCGGCTGCGCCGCACGTTGGACATTTCATTTTTACAGCTCCTTGAATGAAACGATCAATACGTCTTCAATGACCGTCAGCTTCAAATACACATCACCTGCTTTGGTACAAGGCCGGTAAACGTCTTGCCAGATTGTATGATCGGCATTAGCCGTCATGCTTTTGTAGAAATCAGCTGGAGCAAGCATCTGGATGACCTCGAGCATTTCTGAAAACTCGAGGCCCAATGCGGTTGCACCAAGTCGCGCCGAACTTGTGACCCGCACCCTGCCTGCTGCCACCAGTTCTTTGATAACAACGAGACTACAGTGAGCTTTTCTCTTTTCCATGAGACTAACCTAGTTGGTTTTTTTTAGCAAGTTGGTTAATTTGGCATTCAGCGCCCTAACCCCTCTCATTCAATTATCGAACCCGAGAGTCTCACCAGATGAGCCCACCAACCAACAGGCAATAAAAAACCCGCAGTCGTTACGAGTGCGGGTTAAGCAGGCTTGAGGTGGTGGTCGTGACGGGCTCGAACAAATCTTTCATCTCATTTACAGTGGCTTAGAATGCCAATTCGATTTTTCAGCATACCCCCAGAAACACCCCCAAAAAATTTTGTCACTTTGGTTCGATCCCACTTTTGA
>JALRGK010000260.1 GCA_023253415.1 Rhodocyclaceae bacterium | reverse complement strand
CGGCATCTTCCAGCAAGGCGAGCAAACGCTCGACACCGAGGGCAAAACCACAGGCAGGCGTGGACTTGCCACCCAGCTGTTCCACGAGGCCATCATAACGACCACCGGCACAGACAGTGCCTTGCGCGCCAAGCGCATCAGTGACCCATTCAAAGACAGTCAGGTTGTAATAATCGAGACCGCGTACCAAACGGGGATTGACCGTGAAGGGAATACCCGCATGGCGCACGAGGGACTGTACGCGCTCGAAGTGGGCCAGTGATTCTGCGCCGAGGTAATCCATCAGGCGTGGCGCGGCAGCAACCAGTGCCTGCATTTCCGGGTTTTTAGTATCGAGAATGCGCAAGGGATTGGTATGCAGACGGCGCCTGGCGTCTTCATCGAGCTGATCCTGATGTGCTTCGAAGTAGGCGATCAGCGCGGCACGATGCTCGGCACGTTCATTCGCCTGACCGAGGCTATTCAGTTCCAGACGGATGTTGTCGAGGCCCAGCTCCTGCCAGAGTCGGGCACCCATGAGAATTTGTTCGGCATCGACATCCGGACCGGTAAAACCGAAAGCTTCAACACCCACCTGATGAAACTGACGATACCGACCTTTTTGGGGACGTTCGTGACGGAACATCTGACCCATGTAATACAGACGCTGCGGGCGTTCGGCGGCGACATTGTGCTGAATCACGGCACGCACACAACCCGCCGTGCCTTCAGGACGCAAAGTCAGCGCTTCGCCATTGAGGCTGTCGACAAAGGAATACATCTCCTTTTCAACAATATCAGTCACCTCACCAATTGCCCGTTTGAACAGCGGGGTCGGCTCGACAATCGGCATGCGGATCGGGCGATAACCGTAGCTCTTGAGCCAGCCACGCAGCGCCTCTTCAAGCCACTCCCAGGATTCCGCTGCCTCCGGCAGGATGTCATTCATGCCGCGTACGGCTTGTAGTTTGTTACTCATTGGCGTCAGGCTTTCCGCTGATAGGTCCGGGCAACGTACCGGTCAATAATGTCTTTGAATTCGTTGGCGATGTTGTCACCACGCAAGGTCACCGTTTTCACGCCGTCCTCGAATATGGGTGCCGCCGGGGTTTCGCCGGTACCCGGTAACGAGATACCGATGTTGGCGTGCTTACTTTCGCCGGGGCCATTGACGATACAGCCCATAACAGCGAGCGTCATGTTTTCGACGCCGTCGTACTGTTCACGCCAGACGAGCATCTTCTCGCGCACATAGGACTGCACTTCGGACGCCAGCTCCTGGAAGAACACGCTAGTCGTACGACCGCAGCCCGGGCAGGCCGTGACCAGCGGCGTAAAGGCACGAAGCCCCATGGTCTGCAGCATTTCCTGTGCGACCTGAACTTCCTGAGTTCGCGAACCATTCGGCTCTGGCGTCA
The DNA here is from genome assembly GCA_023253415.1 of Rhodocyclaceae bacterium. Lineage (GTDB taxonomy): Bacteria > Pseudomonadota > Gammaproteobacteria > Burkholderiales > Rhodocyclaceae > Fluviibacter. Next base: position 3,221 of record JALRGK010000260.1, on the reverse strand, counting down.
ACGATACACGGATGGTATCGCCAATACCTTCCTGGAGCAGCACAGCCATCGCGGCCGTCGAGGCAACGATGCCTTTGGAACCCATACCTGCCTCGGTCAAACCAAGATGCAGCGGGTAATCACAGCGGCCGGAAAGATCACGATACACTGCAATCAGATCCTGCACACTGGACACCTTGCACGAGAGCACGATACGATCAGCCGGAAGACCAATGCTTTCAGCGAGCGTTGCCGATTCCAGGGCCGACAGAATAAGCGCTTCGCGCATCACGTCATTCGCAGAACCGGGATTGGCCTTGCCGGCATTTTCATCCATCACACGGGCCAGAACGGACTGATCCAGACTTCCCCAATTCACGCCGATACGAACGGGCTTGTTGTAGCGGATGGCCAGTTCAATCATCTGAGAGAACTGCTCGTCCTTTTTCTTGCCGAAACCCACATTGCCCGGGTTAATGCGGAACTTGGCCAGCGCTTCCGCACAGGCAGGGTAATCACTCAGCAACCGGTGACCGTTGTAATGGAAGTCACCAATCAGTGGCACATCGCAATTCATGCGATCCAGCTGAGCACGGATCTCCGGTACAGCGGCGGCGGCTTCCGGTGAATTCACCGTGATACGCACCAGCTCGGCGCCCGCCCGGGCAAGCTCGGCGACCTGAATCGCCGTTTTCAGGACATCCGCGGTATCGGTGTTGGTCATGGCCTGAACGACAACGGGGGCACCGCCACCCATGAGGACGTTGCCGATACCAACACGACGGGTCTGTTTACGTTGCAAAATCATAGAAGCCACCTGAATCGAATGCTGCGGTTAGCGCAGTACCTGGCGTGCGACATCATCCGTCGAGAGTTTATCGAGCTTGACGGGTTCATCACGCCAACGTGCTTGCACCTGGCGGGCATTACCAATGAGTACATCGAGAGGCGCTGCCCCCGTAATAAATTGTGTACTACCTGCTGCATTCAATTGTGAATAAATAATCCGGCCGGTGTAATCACGCACTTCAACCCAGGCCGGTGCAGAGAATTTGAGCTCCAGCGTACCTGGGCTGGTTTGAGCCTGTGCCGTAGGTTCGGATTGGCTGGTGGCAGGCTGTGCCTCGGGCTGTGCCGGCAACGTCGACTCCACCGCCGGTTGCACGACATCCGGGCGAATCCAGCGTTCGGCCTGGCTTTGCGCAGACTGCAACAGATTTTCCCAGAGGCTGGTAGGAACGGCGTAGGCCAGCACGATCGCCAACAGGATCATGACGACGCCGGTTTTCAGCATACGCTTTTCCTGTCGTTTCGTTTCGCCATCACGCCGTGTTGCCGGCGCGGCCTTACGTGCCGAAGTCGACTGGATGAGATTTTTCTTCATGGCCGGCGTGCTTCCTGGTACTTCGGCAATCAGGGCATCCACCGGAATATCCAGCAGTCGGCCATATGCCCGGAGAATGCCGACGGTAAAGGTACGGCCCGGCAACGCCCCCCAATCGGATGCTTCGAGGGATTCAATGGCCTTCGGGCCAATTTTGAGTGCATAGGCAGCATCTCCTAACGACAGCCGTTTGGCTTCACGGGCTTTTTTCAGGCTGATGCCCACCTCTGTTACCGGCTCAGCCGTGTCATTGACTACGGGAACAGAGGTGTTGTCTGCCGTTGCTGCCGGCATATCGAGTTCTGTTTGCGGATTCTGTTCGTGATGATTTTGCATGTTACTTTCCGGGTCACCGGTTACTGAAGTGTCTGTCGATTCGGCACCTGGGGTGCCTCGCCTGTTGTAACGCCGTATTGCAATGCCCGTTGGCGATAGCTATTTGCCAGGGCGTCATCCCCCATTTGCCGCGCACAACGCGCTGCGGTGACGAGCGCTTTGGCGGGTGTGGCGTAGAGTGGATTGGCCAGGGCCATATTCAATTGCGTCAAGCCCGATGGATATTGCTGCGTATCGCAGAGGAACAAGCCATAGTTGTTGCGTATCTCCGGATCTCCCGGCGCCAATGCAACAGCCTTTTGGAAACTGGTGTTGGCTCGGTCACGCTCACCCAGCTGCATATAGACCAAGCCAAGCATGCTATACGCGGGCGCGTAATCCGGATCGATCCGGGTGGCATTGGCCAGTTCGTCGAGCGCGGTCCTCATGCTCCCCTGCTGGTAATACAGTGCGGCAAGTTCGGTATGAATTCGTGCCCGGCTCAAAGGATCCATCGGTGTTGCTTTCCCGGTGTCCGCACCTGTCGGACCACTACTCGTCGTACAGGCAATCAGCAATAGTACCGACCCGACCACCAGCAATCTTCGCGCGCTTTGCATCACCAAGGCATACATCAGGATGCGCCCTCGTGCGGCTGCGTGATGACGGGCGGCATTTGCCGTGTACGTCTGGTTTTATCCTGTACCTGTCCGGCCAGCTGGCCACAGGCTGCGTCAATGTCATCCCCGCGGGTCTTACGGATAGTCGTAACATAACCGGCACCAATCAGGATATTGGCAAACGCCGAAATACGATCTCGTGGTGACCGGCGATACGGGCTACCGGGGAAGGGGTTGAACGGAATGAGATTGAACTTGCAACGGAAGCCGGCTTTACCGATGAGCGCGACCAGCTCTCTGGCCTGGGCTAGGCTATCGTTAACCCCTTCGAGCATGACGTATTCGAACGTGATGAAATCACGCGGTGCTTTGTCCAGATAGCGTTTGCAGGCCGCCATCAGTTCCGCCAACGGGTACTTCTGGTTGATCGGCACAAGCACATCTCGCAGCGCATCATTTGGCGCGTGAAGGGAGACCGCCAGGGCCGTAGGGCAAGCTTCTCGCAGCCGATCCATGGCGGGCACAATGCCAGACGTCGAGACGGTGACCCGCCGGCGCGAAAGCCCATACGCATGATCGTCCAGCATGAGATTCAAGGCGGGCACCAGTGCCTCGAAATTCGCTAGCGGCTCTCCCATCCCCATGATGACGACGTTGGAGATAATGCGCTCACCCGCCGGGTCAAAACCCAGGGCGCGATTAGCCAACCAGAGCTGGCCAATGATTTCGGCCGTAGTGAGATTGCGATTAAACCCCTGCTTCCCCGTGGAGCAGAACGAGCAGTCCAAGGCACACCCGACCTGAGTTGAGATGCAGAGGGTTCCCCGATCACTTTCGGGAATAAATACGGTTTCGATGAGATTGCTGGCCCCCACATCCATCAGGAACTTACGGGTGCCGTCATCAGAAAGTTTATCGGACAC
>JALRGK010000222.1 GCA_023253415.1 Rhodocyclaceae bacterium | reverse complement strand
AACGCCAATGGCTTCTGACGGGCGCGTTCGAGCCAGCGGCGCCAGCCCGATAGATCAGCGGTGGTGTCTGGAAGCGTCATGATGCGTCGCAGACTCGTGGCCGATGGGTGTGACATGGTACGTGCCTTCAGCCGCATGGTGATGTGATGGTGTCGGTGTTGGTTTACCGATACGCTGGGGCAAGAGAGAGCCGATGATCATACCGACTACCGCTGCAATCAGACCGAGTATCTGGGGCGGCCAGATAGCGTCATCAGTCGAGAAGACTTCGCAAATAATCCAGGTGAAAAATCCGGAGAAAATGGCAAATAGTGCACCCTGTGTATTGCCACGCTTCCAGTAGAAGCCCGCGACGAGTGGCACGAAGGCGACAACCAGTGTGATCTTGTAGGCGTGTTCGACCATTTTGAAGATCGAAGCGCTGCTCGTGAGTGCCATGGCCAATACCATACCGGCAAAGGCAACGATGACGAGTCGCATCAGCCACAGAAAAATGCGGTCTGAAATATGCGGTAGCATCGGGCGGAGAATGTTTTCGGTGAACGACACCGAAGGGGCCAGTAACGTGGCTGAAGAGCAGCTCATGATGGCTGAGAGTAGTGCGCCAAAGAAGATGACTTGTGCAAACAGTGGTGTGTGCTGCAAGATCAGCGTAGGCAATACCAGCTGAGAGTCGCTATCCAGGAGCGATGAGAACATAGCGGGGTCAATGAGCGTTGCGGCATAAGCCAGGAACATGGGAATGAAGGCAAAGAAAAAATACAGAGAGCCACCCATGATCGAGCCAACCATCGCAATCTTTTCGCTTTTGGCCGATGAGATGCGCTGGAAGACATCCTGCTGCGGAATGGAGCCGAGCATCATCGTCATCCAGGCGCCGACAAAGGGTACCCAGACATCCATGCCACCTGACGGGAAGAAGTCGAGTTTGCCGGCAGCGTTGGCATGCGCTACCACGTTACCTGCGCCGCCGGCCAGGTCGCTGATGATCGTAGCGATGTAAACGAGGCCGCCCATGATGACGGTGATCTGCACAAAATCGAGCACCGCTACGGATAGCATGCCGCCGAGTACGGTGTAAGTGAGGACGATGGCGGCACCGAGAATCATGCCCTTATCTTGCGGGATCAGACCATTAGTGACCGTAAAGAATACGAGTCCGAGCGCCTTGATTTGTGCGGACACCCAGCCCAGATAGGAGACAACGATTGCCAGTGTGCTGAGCCATTCGACCGTATGGTTGTAGCGTAGGCGGTAGTAATCTCCAATCGTCAGCAGATTGAGCCGATAGAGTTTGCTGGCGAAGAAAAAACCAGCAAGGATGAGGCAAAGCGATGCGCCAAAAGGGTCAGCAACCACGCCTCGTAAACCATCCTTGACGAAGGTCGCGGACACGCCCAGCACTGCTTCTGCGCCGAACCAGGTGGCGAAGACCGTGGCGGTCACGACAGGTAGCGGTAGTGATCGCCCTGCTACCGCAAAGTCGCGTGCGTTTTTAACCCGGGTTGCCGCCAGCAAGCCAATGCCAATCGAGGCCAGCAGGTAGAGCGTAATAAACCCGAGTAGTGGCGTCATGGCTGAAAGTTCAGGAACAGGACCGTGGCAGATCCTGCGAGCGCGATCATCGACGCGAGCGAACATACCCAGAGTAGGCGGCGCTGATAGCGAACGGTATGAACCAGTTCTCGCAGCGTTTTTTGGTCAGATTTGAGCGCTGCCTCATTGGGGGCCAGATAGTCATGAAGTAGCCGCGGTAGCTGCGGCAGGATTTTGGCCCAGTTAGGGCCTTCGCGTTTCATGCCATCAACAAAACCACGCCAGCCGACCTGCTCGCTCATCCAGCGTTCCAGGAAGGGTTTTGCCGTTTTCCATAGATCCAGGTCGGGGTTGAGTTGGCGACCTAAGCCTTCGATATTGAGTAGCGTTTTCTGCAGCATCACCAGTTGGGGTTGAACCTCTACATTGAAGCGTCGCGATGTCTGGAAGAGGCGCAGCAGAATCTTGCCGAAGGAGATATCCTTAAGCGGCTTGTCAAAGATCGGTTCGCACACAGTGCGGATCGCCGCTTCAAATTCATCGATGCGCGTCTCTTTTGGTGCCCAGCCGGAGATCACGTGGACTTCGGCAACGCGGCGATAGTCGCGCTGGAAAAAAGCGAGAAAGTTTTGCGCTAGGTAGTTTTTATCAACCTCGTTGAGCGTGCCAACAATACCAAAATCTAGCGCCACATAACGTCCATCATTGGCAACCAAAATGTTGCCCGGGTGCATGTCGGCATGAAAGAAGCCGTCGCGGAAGACTTGCGTAAAGAAGATTTCGACGCCGGCGCTCGATAGGCGGTTGAGGTCGATCCCGGCCTCGCGCAATTCGTCGATACGACCCACCGGAATGCCATGCATGCGCTCCATGGTCATGACGTTGGTGGCGCAAAAGTCCCAGTACACTTCAGGTACCACCAGCAGATCACTATGGTCGAAATTACGGCGTAGTTGAGAAGCGTTTGCCGCTTCTCGCACCAGGTCGAACTCATCGTGCAGATGCTTGGCAAACTCGGCCACAACTTCGCGGGGTTTCAGGCGTCGACCGTCTTCCGAAAAGCGTTCGATGAGCTGGGCGAACGTGTCGAGCAGATCAATGTCATGGTCGACAATCCGGTGCATGCCCGGGCGTAGTACTTTGACGGCAACATCCCGACCGTCATGCAGCCGAGCGAAGTGCACTTGTGCTACGGAAGCCGAGGCGATTGGTTTGGGGTCGAATTCACTAAAGGCCGCACTGATTGGCATGCCAAGCCCACGCTCGATTTCGGCTATAGCCAGCGCGGAGTCAAACGGCGGTACCCGATCCTGCAGCTTGGAAAGCTCATCGGCAAAGTCGGGCGCGAGCAGGTCGCGGCGGGTGGATAGCATCTGGCCAAACTTGACGAAGATCGGCCCAAGCGATTCGAGCGCTTCGCGTAAGCGGACGGCGCGGGGCTTGGTGAAGTGCCGGCGACGGGCGTAGAAACCCAGCCAGCGGGCCATGCGGCCTTCCGGTTCGGCTTCGACGAGCATAGTAAGCAGCCCGTTCTTCCAGCTGACATAAAGAATACGGGTTAGACGCTGCAGACGCATGAGCGGTCGGCTTTCATAGGTGAGGCCCACGGGATGGCGAGCCAGAAGGTATAATTTTACCCATGACTTTTGATAGCCGCGAACACCTCACCGGCCTGCTGCAGGTTGCACTTGCCAGCGTTGCGCCGGAACACGCCGAAACCCCCATCCATTTGGAGCGTCCGAAGCAGGCCGATCATGGGGATTTTGCCACCAATCTGCCCATGCAACTGGCCAGAGCTTTGAAGCTCGCCCCGCGTGTGATTGCCGAGCGCATCGTCGCGGCGCTGCCGGTATCTCAAGAGGTTAGCAATGTCAGTATTGCAGGTGCCGGTTTTATCAACTTCACATTCAAGACAGATGCCAAGACACGTGTCGTGAGCACTGTTCTGGCGCAGGCGGCTGATTTCGGCCGCAGTACCCAGGGTCAGATGGCCAAGGTGCTGGTTGAGTTTGTTTCGGCTAACCCCACGGGGCCGCTGCATGTGGGACATGGCCGTGGCGCTGCTTATGGCGCGAGCTTGTCCGACCTGCTGGCGTTCGCCGGCTGGGATGTGACCCGAGAGTACTACGTCAACGATGCCGGTCGTCAGATGGATATTCTGGCCATTTCGACCTGGATCCGTTACCTGGATCAGCATGGGGTAGTGATTGATTACCCACCGAATGCCTATCAAGGTGACTATGTGCGCGATATGGCGCGTCAGTTGACCAGTGCCCATGGTGACAAATACGTACGCACCAAGGCGGTGGTTCTGGAAGGAACCCCCGGCTTGCCTGACCCCAGCCGAGTTGATGATGAAGCTAAAGCGCAGCGCGAGCTGCACCTAGATGCGCTGATTGCCAACGGCAAGAAGCTGTTGGGTGAAGATTGGCCCTATGTGCACCAGCACGCACTTTCGGAGCAGTTGGCCGATGGTCGCGATGATCTGGATGGCTTTGGTGTGGATTTCCAGAACTGGTTCTCGGAAAACTCGTTGTTTGATACAGGATTGGTCAAGCGTTGCCTGGATAAGCTGGATGCGGCGGGCCACATTTACGAACAGAACGGTGCCCGCTGGTTCCGCTCGACTGATTTCGGTGACGAGAAGGATCGTGTCGTCCAGCGTGATAACGGGCTATATACCTACTTCGCTTCGGACATTGCCTACCACTTGAACAAGTACGAACGTGGTTTTGATCGCATGATCAATATCTGGGGTGCAGATCACCACGGGTACATTCCGCGCGTCAAAGGTGCTGTACAGGCGCTGGCGCTAGATCCAGCCAAGCTGGATATTGCCCTAGTGCAGTTTGCGGTACTTTACCGCAATGGCGAAAAGGCATCCATGTCGACCCGCTCCGGCGACTATGTCACCCTGCGGTCGCTACGCGCCGAAGTCGGTGACGATGCCTGCCGCTTCTTCTATGTGCTCCGTAAGGCCGATCAGCATCTGGATTTCGATCTGGACCTGGCCAAGAGCCAGAGTGCCGATAACCCGGTCTACTACATTCAGTACGCCCACGCCCGTATCTGTTCACTCATGGCGCAGTGGCAAGGTACCCAGGCGGATCTGAAGAGCGCTGATCTGGCGTTGCTAACCAATCCGCGTGAAGCAGCGTTGACGGCTTTCCTGGGTCGATTCCCGGAAGTGATTGAGTCCGCAGCACGTGATTTGGCACCGCACCAGGTTGCTTTCTACCTACGTGATCTGGCCGCCGAGTTCCACGGCTATTACAACGCAGAACGTATGCTGGTCGATGATGCCGCATTGACCTGTGCCCGCATGGCGCTGTCAGCCGCTGTCCGCCAGGTGATTCGCAATGGCTTGGCGCTGCTGGGTGTGTCTTGCCCTGAATCAATGTAAGCTGAACGGATTGCAGACGAGGCCGTTATGTCCAGAGATTACAAGCCCAACCGTCATTCTTCGCGTGAGCGTGATCGTCCCTCGGGCGGTGGCGCATTTAAGGGTATTCTCTATGGCCTGATGCTTGGCCTGGTGATTGCAGCGGCGGTGGCCTGGTGGTTTAACCGAATGCCATCGCCATTTATCGACAAAACTGCACCGGTACCAGCGCCCGCCAAAGCACCGAATGCGGCTGCATCTGCGCCAGCCGCGGCGTCTACCGGCCCGGTGCCGGAAGACGCATCTGCCAAAACGCCAGCCACAGAGCCCGGGCAGCCGATTGCCCTACCAGGCAAGCCGGGTGATCCTCTGCCCGAAAAACGTTTTCAGTTCCCGGATCTGCTCTCGGGCAAAACAGATGGTACGACGCCCGCTGCCAAGCCGGCGGCCGATGCGGCAAGCAAACCGCCAGCACAGCCGGAAGCGCCGGTTGGCTTTTATCTGATGGCGGGCTCTTTCCAGAAGCAATCGGATGCCGAGGCCCAGAAAGCCAATCTCGCCCTGCAGGGATTCGATGCCTCGATTCAGAAGGCCGTGATTGGCGAAAAAGTCTGGTTTCGGGTCAAGATTGGCCCGTTCAAACGCCAGGATGATGCCAATCGAGCCCGTAACGAATTGAAAGAGGCCGGTTTTGATACCGTGCCTGCCCGTAACTAGTCTCGGAGATACCATGCAACGACGTCAGTTTCTCGCTACATTGATTGCCGGGCTGTCTGCCGCAGGCGTGTCCGGTACCGCTATGGCACAGGCTGCTCTGGGGGGCGGGATGATGCTGTCTGCGCCACAGAGTGGCGTTGCCATCGCGGGTCAGACCTATGCCGTGCTCAATACGCCCGCACCGGCAACCGGCGGCAAGCTGGAAGTGCTGGAATTCTTCTCCTATGGCTGCCCGCATTGCCATGACTTTGCCGAACCTTTCGAACGCTGGTCGAAAAAGCAGAAAGATGTTGTTGTACGTCGTGTGCCGGTGACGTTTGGTCGACCGCAGTGGGTGGTGCTGGGACGACTGTTCTATACGATTCAGCTGATGAAATTGCCGGCTTTAGATAGTGCTGTATTCGCTGCGATTCACCAGCAGGGCCGCACGCTCTATGAAGATCAGGCCGTATTGCAATGGGCGGCCAGTCAGCCGGGCGTGGATGCCAAGAAGTTTTCCGAGGTCTATTACTCGGCAGAAGTGACCAATGCCATGAAGAAGGCGGACGCGATGGCCATGGCTTACCAGATTGACGGTGTGCCCTCTATCATCGTCGGTGGCCGTTACAAGATGCTGCAACAGCGTGGCATGAACTTCAACGATCTTTTGGCGAACACCGACGCCGTCATTCGTATGGCACGTCAGCAGAAGTAATACCAGCCGTATGCCTGCGGCGGATTTATGACGTATCCGCGTTTGTTGAAAGCACCATGAAAAACGCCCGCATTGCGGGCGTTTTTCTTTAGGCTGGCCGTTGTCTTACTTGGCGGCCTTGGCCTTGGTTGCTGAGGGCTTCTTGGCGTCTGCACGCATTTTGACGTAGGAGCCCGGCGCATCTTCGATGGCCTTGAGTGGGCCTTCACCCGGCACGCGGGCAGCCACTTTCTTGTCATTGATGGCTTCAACCCACTGTTCCCAGTTCGGCCACCAGGAACCTTCGTTTTGCGTCGCACCCTCAAACCATTCCTGAGCACTTTCCGGGAGGTTCGGGTTCGTCCAGTAGCAGTACTTGTTACCCGCTGGCGGATTGACGATACCGGCGATATGGCCGGAACCACCCAGCACAAAGGTCACCGGGCCCGATGGCAGGTGGACGCCCATGTAGGTGCTAAGCCATGGCGCGATGTGATCTTCAATGGCCGATACGAAGTAGCAGGGTGTTTTCACCTTGCGGATATCGATCGGCACACCACCCAGCGTCAGTCCACCCGGTTCCTTCAGAATGTTCTTCAGGTACATGTTACGCAGGTAGAAACTGTGCATGGCGCGTGGCATACGGGTCGAGTCCGAGTTCCAGTAGAGCAGGTCGAACGGGAACGGATCTTTACCCATCAGGTAGTTGTTGATCACGAAGGACCAGACCAGATCATTGGCGCGCAGCATGCTGAAGGTGCCGGCCATTTCCGAACCGTCCAGGTAGCCGGTCTTTTCCATCTTCTTCTCGATGCTGGCAATGCTGGCTTCGTCGATGAAGACGCCCAGTTCACCCGGATCGGTGAAGTCCAGCATGGTCGTGAAGAAGGTGGCCGAGTTGGCACGGTTATCCTTCTTGGCGGCCATATAGGCTAAGGTCGACATCAACAAGGTACCACCCAGGCAGTAACCGGCCAGGTTGACCTTCTTGCTGCCTGTGGCCTGTTCGACCGCATTGATGGCAGCCAGCGAACCTTCGAGCAGGTAGTCTTCGAAATTCAGTTTAGCGTGTTTTTCATCCGGGTTCAGCCAGCTGATGATGAAGGTTGAGTGCCCCTGATCCGTTGTCCACTTTACAAAGGAATTCTTCTCGCGCAGATCGAGGATGTAGAACTTGTTGATCCAGGGCGGAACGATCAGGAGCGGCACATCGAATTGCTGTTTGGTCGTCGGCTCGTAGTGAATGAGCTGGAACATTTCATTCTGGTAAACGACCTTACCCTTGGTGGTGGCCACGTTCTTGCCCAGTTCGAAGGCCGAGGTATCCGTCATACGAATACGCAGTTTGCCGTCTCCGGCTTCTACGTCATGCAGCAGATTGTTTAGGCCTTTGACCAGGTTTTGCCCTTGAGTGCGCACCGTTTCACGGAAGACTTCCGGGTTTGTGAGTGCAAAGTTGCTCGGCGATAGGGCGTCAATGTACTGACGGGTGTAGAAGTTGACCTTTTCACGTTGTTTGTCGTCCATGCCTTCGACGGTGCCAACGGTGTCCAGGATATGCTTCGATGCAATCAGGTAGGACTGTTTGATGAAATCGAACACGAAATCCTGCTGCCAGCCCTCATCCTTGAAGCGCTTATCCGAGCGTTCGGGCGCCATGGTCGGTGCGGCTTCCACACCCATCATACGCATGACCGAGTTCTGCCACAGCGAGAAGTAGTTGTGAACCATATTCATCTGGGCTTGAGCCAGCTGATACGGGTTCGACAGCAGACGTGCCGAGAGATCCATGAAGGCCTTGGCAATACCGACTTCTTCGCCGGAGGTATTTACGCCCTTCTGGGTTTGGCGTTCCAGAAAACCACTCAGAACACGGGAGGCCCGTTGGGCTACTTCAGCGTAGACATGAACCAGTTCGGCCGGGTTTTTGCCTTCTGCGCCCTCGGCGGGGTTAGGGGACTGCGACATGGTGATCTCCGTCAAATCGAAAGCCAAAAAAATGCGCCCGGCGGGACAACAAACGACATCCCCGACAAGCACGCGGTGCGTCAGACATAGATTGCCTGTAAAGGCCCAATCACACAAGGGGTATGACGTATTTGGGCCAGAGACGCCATGGGATTACACTGGCATCGTTTTTAGCGTGGAACCCGTGTTATGTCTGACCCGAACAACGAAGATCTCTATACCTGTATTGGCATCTGCATGGCTGACCCACAATCGGGCCTCTGTCAGGGGTGCGGGCGCCCACTCGCCGAGCCGGAATCTGCGTCTGAAACCCTGCAGGCACCGGAAGAAACGGATGCGAAGCCGGGGCCTGGCGATTCGCCCTGATCCCGCTGGCCGGGCTGGTGATGGCTCCGGATTTCCCCGGCTTGCAGGTATAATCAACACGTTACGTTGCTGTGTGACTTGACTAATTGCACGACTCAACCGGAATGTCGCAGATGAATATTGAAAAAGCCCGCTTTAACATGGTCGAACAACAGATTCGTCCGTGGAATGTTCTTGATCCTAATGTTCTGGATCTGCTGTTTGAGGTACGTCGGGAAGAGTTCGTGCCGCAGAATTACCGTTCGCTGGCGTTTGCCGATGTGGAAATTCCACTGACACCCAATGCAGTCATGATGCCGCCGCGCATGGAGGCTCGGATGCTGCAGGAGTTGGAACTGGCGCCGGATGCCCAGATCCTGCAAGTGGGTACGGGTTCTGGTTACATGACGGCCTTACTCGCTTCTCAAGGTGCGCACGTGACGAGCCTGGAAGTTGATCCAGCCCTGCAAGCGCAAGCGCAAGCCAATCTGGATGAGGCAGGTATCGAGAATGTGACGCTGGTACTGGCCGATGGCCTGAAAGGGCACGAAGCCGGTGAACCTTATGACGCGATCGTGCTGACGGGGTCGGTTCCCGCGATTCCCGACGTGCTGCTGCATCAGCTGGCACTGGGTGGTCGTTTGATGGCCGTGGTCGGTACGGGCCCGGTGATGGAAATGGTACGTGTACATTGCACCGGACCGGGTAGCTATGCGCGTGAAACGCTCTTTGAAACCTGGTTGCCGCCGCTGGAAAACGCGCCGCGTGCCATGCAACGGTTCGAATTCTGATCGAATCCGAACTGCCTAGAAAACCCGCCGTAAAAGGCGGGTTTTTTCATGGGTGGCGTTGGTGGCCGTTGGGGGCAGCCACCTAAGATTGACCAACCTGCTGATGAATCAGCGTCAGGGTTCGTGTTGTCGCACCCGTGGCCTGTTGCACAAAATCGGCCGTCGCCTTGGCGGCCTCGGTAAGTAGGGTTGGTGAGTCAATCAGTCTTTCAACGGCATCGGCAATGGTAGCTGCATCCGCATGGTTGAGCCGCTGTGCAGCCCCCATAAGAATGGCGGTGTCCGCAGCAGCTGCGAAGTTGTAGGTATGCGGGCCAACGATAATCGGTGTGCCACAGGCGGCGGCTTCAATCAGATTCTGACCGCCAAAGG
>JALRGK010000212.1 GCA_023253415.1 Rhodocyclaceae bacterium | reverse complement strand
CCGGTGAACTAAATGACGCTTGGCACCTTTGGCTTCCTCTTCACCGGCATCCTGCTCAATGCGGCTGCCCAGCTGCTGCTCAAGGCCGGCGTGCGCAATTTGGGTGAGCTGTCGCTATCGCTGGACACCCTGTTCAGCACGACCATCGCCGTCGGCACCCAATTGCCGATCATCGGCGGTCTGTTCTGTTATGGCATCAGCGTCTTTGTCTGGATCATCGGGCTGTCGCGCGTTGACGTCACCATTGCCTATCCCATGCTCTCGCTCGGCTATGTAATCAATGCCGTGCTGGCCTGGTATCTATTTGGCGAAGTGCTGAGCATGCAACGGATTATCGGCATTACGGTCATTCTCATTGGTGTCTGGATCCTCGCCCGCTCATGAGCGTCTGGCTGGTAAAATGCCAGCCATGCAGAAACTGACGCCTTTCAATCCCCCCATCCCGTTCACCCGTCCGACGCTCGACGAAGCAACGATTGCCAGCGTTGGCGACGTGCTCCGCTCCGGCTGGATCACCTCGGGGCCCAAGGTGCAGGAATTCGAATCGGAGCTCTCCGGCTTTTTCGGTGGGCGCCCGGTACGCACGTTTTCCAACGGCACTGCGACCATGGAAGTGGCGTTACGCATCGCGGGCATCGGCCCCGGCGATGAAGTCATCACGACCCCCATTTCCTGGGTTGCCACCAGCAATGTCATTCTGACGGTAGGCGCCACCCCGGTGTTTGTCGATATCGACCCGGTCACCCGCAATATCGACCTGGAGCAGGTTGAAGCCGCCATCGGCCCCAACACCAAAGCCATCATGCCCGTGTATCTGTCCGGTTTGCCGGTCGACATGGTGCGGTTATACGACATCGCCAGCCGTCACAAGCTGCGCGTGATTGAAGACGCCGCCCAGGCCCTGGGTTCGTCGTGGCACGGCACCCGCATTGGCGCCATGGGCGATCTGATCAGCTTCAGCTTTCAGGCCAACAAGAACCTGACCACCATCGAAGGCGGGTGCCTGGTCTGTAACAACGATCAGGAAGCCCGCCTCGCTGAAAAATACCGCCTGCAGGGCGTCACCCGTACCGGCCTCGACGGTATGGATGTCGATGTACTCGGCGGCAAGTTCAATTTAACGGATGTCAATGCCGCGATCGGTCTGCACCAGCTGGCCCGACTGGGCGACTTCCAGGACCAGCGTGCCAAACTGGCACAGCGCTACTTTGACGGCTTTGCCAAAACCCGGGTGGTTGAACAAGGCCTTGAACTGCCCATCGCCGATTTTGCGCACAGCAACTGGCATATGTTCCAGATCGTGCTGCCGCTGGATCGCCTGGACACCGACCGCGCCGGCATCATGGCCGACCTCAAGGCGCTCGGCATTGGTACCGGCCTGCACTACCCGCCGATTCACCTGTTCACGCTCTACCGTGAACGCGGCTTTACCGACGGCATGTTCCCGGTTGCCGAACGCATCGGCCGTAGCATCATCACGCTACCGCTCTTCCCGACCCTGACCGAATCTGATGTTGATCGCATCGTTGCCGCCGTGGCCCATGTGCTGGAGACCCATCTGAAATGACCGAACAGACCCACCCGAGTAATGATCAACAGCTGCAAAGCGGCCTGGAACTGAATATCCCGACGGGTGCGCCGAGCGTGGAACCGCCGGAACTCAGCATTGTTATCCCGGTCTACAACGAAGAAGCCGGCCTGCAGAAACTGTTTGACCGCCTCTATCCGGCACTGGATGCCTTACACGCCCGCTACGAAGTGATTTTCATCAACGACGGCAGCCGTGACCGCTCCCCGCTGATTCTGTCGGACCAATACCGTAAGCGCCCCGATGTCACCCGCGTGGTGCTATTCAACGGCAACTACGGCCAGCACATGGCCATTATGGCCGGCTTCTCGCAGGCACGCGGTCAATCGGTCATTACGCTGGACGCCGATCTGCAGAACCCGCCGGAAGAAATCGGCAACCTGCTGACCAAACTGCGGGAAGGATATGACTACGTCGGCACCATCCGCCGCGACCGTCAGGACAGCTGGTTCCGTCGCCACGCCTCGCGTGCCATGAACAACCTGCGGGAAAAAATCACGCACATCACCATGACCGACCAGGGCTGCATGCTGCGCGGCTACAGCCGTCAGGTGGTGCAGATGCTGAACCAGTGTGAAGAAGGCCGCACCTTTATTCCGGCACTGGCCTACACCTTTGCCAATCGCCCCATTGAAATCGAAGTCGCCCACGAAGAACGCTTTGCCGGTGAATCCAAGTACTCCCTGTACAGCCTGATCCGCCTGAACTTCGACCTGGTGACCGGCTTCTCCACCATGCCGCTGCAAGCGTTCTCGCTGCTGGGTGTTGTGCTGGCGCTAGGCTCAACGGCCCTGTTCTTTCTGCTGCTGCTGCGTCGCTTTGTCTTCGGTGCCGAAGTCGAAGGGGTATTTACGCTGTTTGCCCTGGTCTTTGCGCTGATTGGCGTACTTCTCTTCGGCGTGGGCTTGCTCGGCGAATACATCGGTCGTATCTATGAACAGGTACGCGGCCGCCCACGCTTTGTGATCCAGGCCATTCTGGAACAGGATCGCTAACCGATGAAAGCGGTTGTTTTTGCGTACCACGAGGTCGGCGCCCGCTGTCTGCAGGCGCTGCTGGATGGCGGCGTCGATGTACAGCTGGTCATCACCCACACCGACGACCCCAACGAACGCATCTGGTTTACCAGCGTCGCCGAACTCGCTACCAAAGCGTGCATCCCGGTCATCACCCCGGAATCGCCCAGCGAACCGGATGTACAGGCACGCATCGCCGCCATTGCACCGGATTACATCTTCTCGTTCTACTACCGGCAGATGATTCCCATGTCGGTCCTGAATCTGGCGAAGATCGCCCCGCTCAACATGCATGGTTCGCTACTGCCCAAGTACCGTGGCCGCGTGCCCATCAACTGGGCCGTGCTGCACGGCGAAACCGAAACCGGCGCCACGCTACACGTTATGGCAGAAAAACCGGATGTCGGGGACATCGTTGCCCAGCAAGCGGTGCCCATCGGCCCCGACGAAACGGCCGGCGAGGTGTTTGCCAACGTCACCGCAGCTGCGGCCGAGACCCTCAAAGGCGTGCTGCCGCAGCTCCTCAAAGGCGAGGTGCCGCGCCGGCCGAACAATCTGGCAGCCGGCAGCTACTTCGGTGGTCGCAAACCCGAAGACGGCCGCATCCACTGGGATCAGACCGGCGCACAGGTCTATAACCTCATCCGCGCCGTGGCACCGCCCTACCCCGGCGCCTTCAGTGACATCGAAACCGCCAACGGTACCCAACGCATTACGGTCAACGCCGCCCGCCGGCTGGACACCCCTTTCGCCCTCCAACCGGGCATTTACCGCATCGGTTCCAAGGCGATCGGGGTCTGCGGTGATAAGATGGCGGTTGAATTAACCGAATTTCTGGTTGATGGCGCACCCGGCTCGCTCAACAGCCTGCCAGAAGCACCTGCAACCCATTGATTTCAAACTACTCGATACGACCCGACCACACTATGAAAAAAGTCCTCATCCTCGGCGTCAACGGCTTCATCGGCCACCATCTCTCCAAGCGCATCCTGGAAACGACCGATTGGGAAGTCTATGGCATGGATATGCAGGCCGACCGCCTGGCTGATGTTATCGGCAATCCGCGCATGCACTTCTTCGAGGGTGACATCACCATCAATAAAGAATGGGTCGAGTACCACGTTCGCAAGTGTGATGTGATTCTGCCGCTGGTCGCCATCGCTACGCCGGCCACCTACGTGCAGCAACCGCTGCGCGTCTTCGAACTGGATTTCGAAGCCAACCTGCCGATCGTGCGCTCGGCCGTCAAGTACGGCAAGCACCTGGTCTTCCCGTCGACGTCGGAAGTCTATGGCATGTGCTCGGACAGCGAATTCGACCCGGAAAACTCGCAACTGTCGTATGGCCCGATCAACAAGCCGCGCTGGATCTACGCCTGTGCCAAGCAGCTGATGGATCGCGTCATCGCCGGTTACGGCCAGCAGGAAGGCCTGCGCTACACCCTGTTCCGTCCGTTCAACTGGATCGGCCCGGGTCTGGACAGCATTCACACCCCGAAGGAAGGCTCTTCGCGCGTGGTATCGCAGTTCCTCGGACACATCGTGCGCGGCGAACCGATCAGCCTGGTCGATGGCGGCACCCAGAAGCGTGCCTTCACGTACATTGACGACGGTATCGACGCCCTGGTGCGCATCATCGCCAACAAGGACGACATCGCCAACGGCAAGATCTACAACATCGGCAACCCGGTCAACAACTACTCGGTGCGTGAACTCGCCACCATGATGCTGGACACCGCTGCCAAGATCCCGGAATACGCCTCGACCGCCAAGGATGTCAAACTGGTGGAAACCACCTCGGGCGCCTACTACGGCAAGGGTTACCAGGACGTGCAGAACCGCGTACCGAAGATCACCAACACCATGGACGATCTGGGCTGGAAGCCGACCGTCAGCATGTCTGACGCCATCAGCAAGATTTTTGAAGCCTACCGCGGCGACGTCGCGCAGGCCCGTCAGCTGGTCGACTGATCCTTTTGCTTTGTGCCTGTCCGTATGACCACCTCGGCGTCCACCGCGCCGGGGTGATGCTGTTCTGACTGCGCCCCCTTGTGTCGCAAACCTACAGGTCGCCCATGTCACGAATTACTCTGAAGGTTGATGTCGATACCCTGCGCGGCACGCGCGAAGGCGTACCGGCGTTACAGAAACTCCTTGATCGCCATCAGGCGCGCGCCACCTTTCTCTTCAGCCTCGGCCCCGACAATACCGGTCGTGCCCTGCGCCGCGTTTTCCGGCCCGGCTTTCTGAAGAAGGTATCCCGTACTTCGGTCGTCGAACACTACGGCCTCAAAACCCTCTCCTACGGCGTACTGCTCCCTGGCCCGGACATCGGCAAGAAGGCCGCCGCTGAAATGCGCGCTATTGCGGATGCCGGCCACGAATGCGGCATCCATACCTGGGACC
>JALRGK010000250.1 GCA_023253415.1 Rhodocyclaceae bacterium | reverse complement strand
CCGGACGCGAAGTGAACCATTCAGCATCGGCCCACGACTGCATCACAGCCTTGGCGTTGGCATTGCCCTTGTCGGCCAGTTCCTTCACATCATGGAAGTAGTCGAACACCAGCAGGGTCTTCTTGAGGCCTTCAGCGGCGGCGGCGCCACATTCGGCATCACCCAGCAGGTCGATCAACGGCTTGACGTTGTAACCGCCGAGCATGGTGCCCAGCAGTTCGGTGGCGCGGACGCGCGAGATGAGCGCGCAGCTGACGCTACCCTTGGCAACAGCATCCAGGAAACCGGCCTTGACGCGGGCTGCGTCATCCACACCGGCCGGCACGCGGTAGGTGATGAGCTCAACCAGAAAATCTTCTTCGCCTTTGGGCGGGTTCTTCAGCAGTTCGACCAGATCAGCGGTCTGTTGGGCATTCAACGGCAGCGGGGGGATCCCCAGGGCGGCACGCTCGGCAACATGGCTGCGGTAAGCTTCTAACACGGCGGTTTCCTTTCAGATAACAGAGGAGCGACAATTGAACCCATTGAACTCAATTTGTCTGGAAATACTGCGTAAACCCGATTTGTAACACAAGCCGAACCCATAAGCGAGAGGGATTCCGCACAAAACGCCGATAAATCCGACAACTCTTATAAAAGAGTTAAAATTTTGTCCTGTCGCGCCCAAAAATGGGGCAACCCATATGATGACAGGCGACTTACTTTCCGACACTTTCACCAAGCTTGCCCTAATCGTCAGATTGCGTTAGAGTGAACTTATGCAAAAGGTGAAATTCCCTCGCAAAGCAATTCAGATGCCGCGCAAAGTGCTGGTACAGGCCATTACTGCCATTACCCTCACCAGCGCGCTGATTCCGGTTTCAACGGCCGTCCGCGCCGATGAGCTGGAAAAGCCGGGGTTGCTGCAGCGCTACACCGTCAACATTCAGGATCTGGTGATCAAAGGTCTGGAGTTTGTGGGTGTGCCTTACCGCCGTGGTGGCAATACTGTGGAATCGGGTCTGGATTGCAGCGGTTTTACGCGTCTGGTGTTCCTGGACTCTAACGGTATCGACCTGCCCCGTACGGCGGCCGAACAGGCGCGTGTGGGCACACAAGTCAGCGCTGATGAACTAAAGCCGGGCGATCTGGTGTTCTTTAACACCATGCGCCGTGCCTATTCGCACGTCGGGATCTATCTCGGCAACAACCAGTTCGTGCACGCACCGAAGCCGGGTGCCGAGATCCGTGTTGAAAATATGCAGCAGTCGTACTGGGTAAGCAAATACAATGGCGCCCGCCGACTCGATGGCGTATCTGCCGCACCTGCCCGTGCGTTATCTTTTTAAGCACCGCCGGCACAGCCTAAAACGCCGCAAGATTGCGGCGTTTTTTGTTTAAGGCCCGATTAGGCCCAGACACGCCATGCAGGACGCACTGATCCAGTTCTACACGACGGCGCCTTACGATTGTAGCTATTTGCCCAACCGGCAAGCCCGTTCGCAGGTCGCCATTCCGCCCGAGCATATTGATCAGCGGATCTACACCTCGCTCGTTCAACGCGGCTTCCGCCGTAGCGGTCAGTACACGTATCGTCCGCATTGTGATGGTTGCGAACGCTGTATTGCGGTTCGGGTTCAAGCCCTCGATTTTGCGCCGGATCGCACCCAGCGCAAACTGGTGAACCGCTACAACCAGCCGGGACGCATGCAGGTACGGGAACGCCCCCTGGGCTTTGATGCGGAACACTACGCGCTGTATCGGTCTTATCAGCAACACCGCCACCCGCAGGGCGGGATGGATGAGGATGATGCCGATCAGTACAGCCAGTTTCTGCTGACCAGCGGTGTCGATACCCGGCTCATCGAGTTCCGCCTGGATGGCCGACTGGTGATGGTAAGCCTGATGGATGTGCTGAATGACGGCCTCTCGGCGGTGTATACCTTCTATGATCCGAGCGATGCCAAAGCAAGCTACGGCACCTACGCGATTCTCTGGCAGATCATTCAATGCCAGTATAACCAGCTGCCCTACCTGTATCTGGGCTACTGGATCGCTGAAAGCGCCAAGATGGCCTACAAGGCCCGCTTCCAGCCGATGCAGATGCTGGACGATGGCGCCTGGATTAAAATGCCGGATTCCGCTCAACATTTATCAGGGCGCCCAAGCGGCGACCGCTCGACATCATGACTCTTTACCCGCTCCTTCGCCCCCTGCTCTTTTGCCTGCCACCTGAAACGGCGCACAACATCAGCCTGAACGGCCTGGATCAGGCTGCGAAACTGGGCCTGCTGAAGCAAACATTACCCACTGACCCGGTGACAGTCATGGGTATCACATTCCCCAACCGCGTCGGTCTCGCCGCCGGCCTCGATAAGGACGGGGCCCACATTGACGGGCTGGCCGCCATGGGCTTTGGCTTCATCGAAATCGGTACGGTGACCCCTAAGCCACAACCTGGCAACCCGCAACCCCGCCTGTTCCGTCTGCCGGCACACGGCGCGCTCATCAACCGTTTCGGTTTCAACAATCTGGGCGTCGATCATCTGGTAAGGAATGTGCAGGCTAGCCCGTTCGTCAAAAACGGAGGTATTATCGGCATCAACATCGGCAAAAATGCCAGCACGCCGATTGACCGGGCGAATGACGATTACCTGTTCTGTCTGGAGGCGGCTTACCCGCACGCCCACTACATCACGATCAATATTTCCAGCCCGAACACGCAGAACCTGCGCTCACTGCAACAGGACGACGCCCTGGAAGCGCTGCTCGCTGGCCTCAAAGACAAGCAACAGCGACTCGCCGACCAGCACGGCAACTATGTCCCGCTGGCGCTGAAGATTGCACCAGATCTGGATGACGTACAGGTTGAGGCGATTGCTTCGGCGGTTCGTCGCCACCGATTTGATGCCGTGATCGCCACCAATACCACGCTGGAGCGTGCCGCCGTCATGGGCGATCCGCATGCCGGTGAAACCGGGGGGCTCTCGGGCAAGCCGGTGTTTGAGAAATCAACCGCTGTACTCAAGGCGCTACACGGCAAATTGGCCGGCGAGATCCCGCTCATCGGCGTCGGCGGTATTGCCTCGGGTACTGATGCGATCGCCAAACTTGATGCCGGTGCCGACCTGGTCCAGATCTATACCGGCCTGATCTATCAGGGCCCGGGCCTGATCCGCGAGGTTGGGGAAGCCTTGGTTCAACATCGCCGCCAGCAGCACCGCCCCAACCTCTGATGCCGCCATCACAAGGTTTATGCCCAAAGACCGTTGAAGCACCCCGGTCTTTGCAACAAAAGTGCATAAACATATAGCGATTGTGTGTTGCACCACCCCAGAACGGGGCGGATAATGCGCACACGCTGTAATTTACCTTGGTTTTTCCCCTAATTTATGTGGGCAAATGACTGAATACCTTTTCATTCTGATCGGCGCAGTGCTGGTCAATAACGTGGTGCTGGTCCGTATTCTCGGTCTATGCCCGTTCATGGGCGTTTCCAAGAAGCTGTCCACCGCCTACGGCATGGGTGCAGCCACCACTTTTGTGCTAACGCTCGGTACCGGCGCCAGTTACATCATTGATCATTACCTCCTGATGCCTTTTGGCCTGGAGTATCTGCGTACGCTGTCGTTTATTGTCACGATCGCGGCCTTGGTGCAGCTGACGGAACTGGTGATCCAGAAAACCAGCCCAATGCTGCATCAGGTGCTGGGTATCTATCTGCCGCTGATTACGACCAACTGCGCGGTACTCGGTGTCCCACTCATCAATGTCAGCCAGGACAATGGCTTTATTGCGTCGTTGCTGTTTGGTGCCGGCAGCTCCATCGGTTTTTCTCTGGCGCTGATTCTGTTTGCCGGTGTCCGTGAGCGGGTAGAAGCCGCTGATGTCCCGTTGTACTTCCGTGGTGTGGCGATTGCCATGGTCACGGCTGGCCTGATGAGCCTGGCCTTTATGGGCTTTGCCGGTCTGGATCGTTACTGATATGGACGGTATTCTCTACGCGATTGCCGTGATGGCCCTCGGCGCCCTGGTTCTGGGTGCCCTGCTCGGCTATGCCTCGACCCGCTTCAAAGTCGAGGGAGACCCGCTCGTTGAAAAGATCGACAGTATTCTGCCGCAAACCCAATGCGGCCAGTGTGGCTTTCCCGGTTGCCGACCCTACGCCGAAGCCATCGCCAAAGACGAAGCCGATATCAACCAGTGCCCCCCCGGTGGCGATGAAAACATTCACAAACTGGCCGAGCTACTGGGCAAGGAATACAAACCGCTGTCGGCCGAGCACGGTGTGGAAAAGCCCAAGCAGGTGGCTTACATCGATGAGCAGACCTGCATCGGCTGTACGCTTTGCATCCAGGCCTGCCCGGTCGATGCGATCGTCGGTGCCGCCAAACAGATGCACACGATTGTGGCCGATCTCTGTACGGGTTGCGAGCTGTGTATCCCGCCCTGCCCGGTCGAGTGCATCAGCATGGAAACCGTTGGCGACACACTGGACACCTGGAAATGGCAGAAGCCCGGTACGCCAAAGCGCGTGATTCCTATCGTGGCTGTAACGTCCACGGTGCAGGCGGCCTGATATGAAACTTTTCAAATTCAAGGGTGGCGTCAAACCCGATCCGAACAAAACCGTATCAACCCAACTGCCGATTACTGCGGCACCGCTGGTACAGCGTTATGTCGTGCCGTTGCACCAGAGCGTGGGTGGCACACCGCGCCCCATCGTGACCGTAGGTGACCACGTGTTAAAAGGCCAACGGATTGGCGAAGCCGATGGCTGGGTGTCAGCAGCGGTTCATGCCCCAACCTCAGGCAGGGTTGTCGAAGTCGGTCCGCATATCATCCCGCACCCATCGGGCCTGCCGACAGACTGCGTGGTCATCGAGGCCGATGGTACTGACACCTGGATCGAACGTACCCCGTTTGACATGAGTGCCGCCACACCTGAAGCCGTACGCGAATATCTGCGTGATATGGGGATCGTAGGCATGGGTGGCGCAGTGTTCCCGAGCCACGTGAAGCTCTCCGTCCCCAAAGGCAAATCGGTTGAGCAACTGATCATTAACGGCGCCGAGTGCGAACCGTTTATTACCTGTGATGATCGCCTGATGCGCGAGCAGGCCGAAGAAGTGATTCAGGGGAGCGCCCTGTTCGGCAAACTGGTGCAGGCAGGCAAGGTGCTGATCGGTATCGAAGACAACAAACCGGAAGCCATTGCCGCGATGAAGGCTGCGCAGGCGGCCTTGAATGCACCGGTTGAGGTGGTGACGGTGCCGACGATCTACCCGACTGGCGGCGCCAAGGAACTGATTCGCGTTCTGACGGGCAAGGAAGTACCTGGCAGCAAACGTTCGACGGATTTCGGCGTGCAAGTATTTAACGTTGCGACGGTGCAATCCGCCTGGCGTGCGATCACCCATGGTGAGCCGCTCATCTCACGCATTGTGACCATCAGCGGCGCGGTGGGCGAAGCGCGCAACTGGTCGGTACCGATCGGTATGCCGATTACCGATCTGGTGAGATTGGCCCAGCCCAAGCCCGACATGGATGGCGTGATCATGGGTGGCCCGATGATGGGCTTTCGCGTGCCGACGACCGATGCACCTGTGATCAAGGCCACCAATAGCCTGATCGTGCACGCTCCGGGGCTCTTCCCGCCGAAGCCGCAGGAACTGCCCTGTATTCGCTGCGGTAGCTGTGCCACCGCCTGCCCCCAGGAGCTACAGCCCTTCGAACTCTACTGGTGGTCGCGCGCCAGCAAGTTCGAACAGCTAGAAAAATACAAGCTGTTCGACTGTATCGAGTGCGGCTGCTGTGACTATGTGTGCCCAAGCCACATTCCGCTGGTGAATTATTTCCGGTTTGCCAAGAGCGAGATCCAGGCCGAAGCACGCGACAAGAAAACTGCCGATGCAGCTCGCGAGCGCTTCGAGTTCCGCGAGGAACGTGCGGAGCGCGAAAAACGCGAAAAGGCCGAACGCCTGGCTAAAGCCAATGCGGCCCGACAGGCGGCCGAGGCAGCTGCCGCCGCTGCTGAAGCAGCTGAAACGCCGAAGGGGGATGAGGAGGCACCGGATATCTCCAGTCACCCGCATCAGGCATCAACGCCCATCGCTGTTGACAACCATCCGGTGCTGGATGCCAGTGCCAAACAGGCCGCCATTGCGGCGGCCGTGGAACGTGCCCGCCTCAAACGGGAGCAGCACGGCAACAAACCCGGCAGCGATGCCGCCTGATTTTGATAAAGAGCCTAGACCGTGTCTTTTGAAACGCCCAACGTACTGACGCAATCACCCTATCTGGTGCAACCGGTCAGCGTGACGAGAATCATGTTGAAGGTGCTGCTAGCACTGGTACCGGGCATTGCCATCTATGCTTGGCTGTTCGGGCCCGGCATTCTGGTTCAGCTGGCGCTGGCCTCAACGACAGCCGTGGTGGCCGAAGCCGCCTTTCTCCGTTTACGTCAGCGCCCGATTGCACCAGCGCTGAACGATCTCTCTGCCATCGTCACCGCCTGGCTGATTGCCCTATCCTTTCCGCCGATGGCACCCTGGTGGCTGATCGTGACGGGCACGCTTTTTGCGATTGTCGTGGCCAAGCATCTCTACGGCGGCCTCGGTCAGAACCCGTTCAACCCGGCGATGGTAGCCTATGCCCTCTGCATTGTGTCGTTTCCGGCGCTGATGTCACAGTGGCCTCACCCGCTATCGAATGGCGGTCTGCCGGCGCTAGATCAGATCACGGCGATCTTCATGCCACAGCGGATCGATGCCTGGGCCGGTGCCACACCGCTGGATCACCTGAAAACCACACTGCGTCTGGCCTCGGGTAACGACACACTCAC
>JALRGK010000107.1 GCA_023253415.1 Rhodocyclaceae bacterium | reverse complement strand
GGCAAGATCATTTATATGGGTTCGGTGCACTCGCATGAGGCTTCGAAACTGAAGGCCGCTTATGTCACGGCCAAGCATGGTCTGCTGGGTCTGGCCCGTGTCGTGGCCAAGGAAGGCGGCCCACATGGCGTCAGCGCCAACGTGGTTTGCCCGGGCTTCGTGCGCACACCGCTGGTTGAGAAGCAGATTCCGGAACAGGCTGCCGAACTGCACATCACCGAAGATGAAGTCATCAAGAATGTGATGCTGAAGGATACCGTCGATGGTACGTTCACGACGACCGATGATATTGCCGAAATGGTGGCTTACCTGGCCGGTACCGAAACGAACGCCATTACGGGTCAGTCATTCATTGTGAGCCACGGTTGGTTCATGCAGTAATTGCATCGTTTGCATCAGTGACAAAAAAGGCGAGGAATTTCCTCGCCTTTTTTATGGCGCTTGGGCTTAAAGTGCTGCGCCGATTTGTGGCCAGTACCAATGCAGTAATAGCGTTGCAACGATGACCATGACGGCCCCGCCCAGGCTAATGGACACTTCTGCAAAAGGCATCAGCGCCTGACGTTTTGAAGCGCCCAGGATTGCCATGTTGCCGCTGCTGCCAAAGCCACTGTGGCAGGCACAAATGATCGCGGCGTCCACCGGGCTGATTTGAAGTAGCCGTCCGACCAGAAAACCGGTGCCGACGGTGGTGAGTACCGTGCTGACGCATACGGCCAGAAACCCCGGTTCAATAACTTGAATAAGCACCTGCCAGGGAATATAAAGCACGCTCATGCCCACCAGAATGGCGGGTGTTAAGGCTTTGGAAATGGCTTTGTAGACCTGATAGGCGCCGGCCTCGATCTCTACGGGCAAGATCTTGAGCAGCTTGAGGATGACGACAACGAGAATCATGGCGATCGTGGCAGGTAAGCTCACCATAGGCGATAAGACCCGGCCGAGCGTGTAAAGCGTACAGATGACCAGTATTCCGGCACTCATAAGCTCGATGTTGATCGGCGTATTGTCTTCCAGACCCTCTGGCGCCATGGATGTTTGCATCGGATCCTGGCTCCGGGTAAAACGCGGATAGCGCTCCCCGAACCAGTTGAGTAGCGATGCCGCCATGATCGCGCAGAGATTGGCAATCAGGGCGGCCGGGATCATGAACGAACTCAGTTCGATACGGGACTTATGGGTGATTTCGGAGTAGGCCAGTGCCAGTGGCAGGATGCCCTCGCCCAGGCCTCCACTGAGAATGGGGGTCACAATGAACAGGAAGCTGTGCCAGGGATTGATGTCAAAAAGCATGCCAACGAGCGGGGCAACGATGGCGGCCGCTATCGAGCCGGCTATGAGCGGTAGAAAACGTTTGGAGAGCTTGTGGACCAGGACGTGGCGCTCAATAGCCTGGCGATCAATGCCCAGTATGCTGCCAACGACCAGGCTGGCGATATAGAGGTATAGGATGTTGTCACGATCCAGTGCCGTGTGAATGGTTTCCGTGGCATCCGGGGGAATAAGGTGATAACCGAGACATAGCGACGGCACCAGAACGCACAATATCGCCGGCCCACCCAGTAGACGTAGCCCGGGAATTCGGCCGCCGATATTGCTGAGGATATAACCCGTGGTCATGAGTGCGGCCAGGCCACCAATCACGTCATTCGACAGCAGGTTCTGTTCTGATGCCAGCCACAACACAAGAACGATAACGCCCAGCAACACTACGGGAAATGGGCCAATGTGGGCATGGAGGATTCTTTGAATCAGATTCATGACATCAGCTAGAAGTTGTAAATGACACGGCTATAGACATTCCAGAAGTAATTGAAATTGTCGTTAATCAGTGGCGCGGAGGCGCCAATTGTGGCGCCCCAGGATTTGTCGAAGCTGTAGGTCAGCATGGCATCT
This sequence comes from Rhodocyclaceae bacterium, assembly GCA_023253415.1. Taxonomy (GTDB): domain Bacteria; phylum Pseudomonadota; class Gammaproteobacteria; order Burkholderiales; family Rhodocyclaceae; genus Fluviibacter. Next base: position 1,889 of record JALRGK010000107.1, on the reverse strand, counting down.
GCAGGAACGAACCAGCGACCGGTGCGGGCACTCAGATAGATGCCGGTTTCATCCCACATGGCGAGCTTGAGCTTGGGTGTTAGCTGGAAACCGGTTGCCGGATAGAGTTCTAGCGTGCGCATCAGCGTTGCCCGGGGGGAGACTTGCGTCATCCCCATCATGTAGCGGACCGTGGGTGAAAAAAAGCTGAAAGCGCCGGCGTTCTTGGGCGTGTAGGTCATGGCCAGCTGCGGGCCCATGGCCCATTGGGCGGATGAGTAAGCCGGGTTGTTATAGCCCGTGGGCAATACCATGCGAAAGCCGCCGCCAAAGGTGAGGTTCTGCGCAACTTCCGGTGTATAGCCTGCGAGCGTCCAGCGTGTATTGCCGGGGTTGAACTCCCCACCGCCACCGCCATTGAATTTGGGCCCGCTGTTCGAGTTGAAGCTGGTATCGAGGCGTGTCACCGCCTGCGCCCCCGAGCGTCCTAAAGGGAAGGAGTGATAAAGCCGGGGCTGAATGTTGTTGGTGGCACTATCATTGCCGTGATCATTGTGAAACCCCCAGACCTCCACCCAGGTTTTACGCTTACTGGCGAAGAACAACTCGTCATCCGTTTGCGCACGGCTTTCGTCGTTGATCACGACATCATCGGTTTGCGGTCGGGAGGGATTTTCGAGGGTACTTTGTGCAAAGGCATTGCCCAAGGCTATGACACCAGCGATTGACATCGCCAGGAGCAGTTTCAATCGACGCATTAGGGACGGCTGCTGCCCAAGAGGGATTTGAGATGATCTAACCAAAGGTAGCTGGTCGGGTCATCACCGCATTGCGTGAAGCCACATTCCAGCAAGGTGGAGATGAGGTTGGCAGCAACGATGAGGAGAAAGGCCAGGCTGCTAAGTCCAGCGAGGCGGCTATTGAAAGGCCGCTCTGTTTGTCCGGGTTTGCAGAGACATAGCAGTAATGCGATGCCTAGCATGATGCAGACAAAGGTCACAAACGACCAGGTGTAGAGGTGAAAGCCAAAAACTGCTTTGCTGAAGCCCGGATCCCCCGGTGCGATGTGCAGCAGGATCTGGCGCACGGAGGTTGCAGCCCCGACCAGTGCGCCGAACAGCGCAACACCGTAATGCAGTGGCTGAATTCCAAAACGCAAGTTGAGTAGAAAGCCAAGGCCAACGGCGATCAGGCCGGCACGTTGCAATAGGCAAAGGGGGCAGGGTAATTCACCAAACACAATTTGCTCGACAAAAGCACCGCCGAGTACGGCGGTAATGAGTGCGAGCGCTAAAGTGTTGAGCGAGAAGGCAAGACGATTTGAGCGCATAGGCACCTCACAGGCTGATCGGCAGCTTGTCTGTCATGTGGTGAAACAGCAAGCCTGCCAGGGTCAATGTGGTGAGGAGTGCGGTTGCAATCCCGAGTGAACGACGGCCGGCGAGAATCAACACGGCTGAGATGCATGCCACGAGAAAGACGATGTACATGGGAAGCCCCTTTATTGTCGGCTTGCTGCGGCCTTTTTCAGGCGTTCCTGATGGCGCTTTTCTCCATCTATGCGCGCTGCTTTAACATTTGCATCGGTCGGTTCCGGAAAGCGGCCTCCGGCCAGGCTGGCCATATAGACAACCGCGCGCGCCACCTCGATATCGTACAGTTCGGGCGCGCCCCCTTTAGGCGGCATCATCCGTACCCCCGTCAGCGCGCTGCCGACCAGATCGTCATAGCCTTCAGCAACCAGGGGCGACCATGCCTGACGATTGCCGGTTTTATCTAGTGATTCAGGTGGGCATCGAGAGACAATTAAACATGATTATGTTGGTTATATAGTACCTTTAGTTGGGATGGATTTAAATAGGGAATTTTATTTAGAGTACTTAAGAAAATTGGTTTATAACCCTGATTTA
>JALRGK010000101.1 GCA_023253415.1 Rhodocyclaceae bacterium | reverse complement strand
GTGATGCCTGTAGCAGTTTGCGGTGCAACAAGGTTATGGGTCGATAATTATCGCAACCAATATCGTCGATAAAACGTCGTCAGTTGAAACAGTCAATAAACAAAAAAGCGGCCTAAGCCGCTTTTTTGTTGGTGCTAAATTCAGATCATTCGAATTCGATAATGATCTGATCGACTGACAGCGATTCGCCGGCAGCGGCTGAGACCTTCTTCACCTTGCCGTCTTGCTCGGCCTTGAGGATGTTTTCCATCTTCATGGCTTCGATGACAGCCAGCTTTTCACCGGCCTTCACATCCTGTCCAACGGTGACGGCCACTTCACGCAGCAGCCCCGGCATTGGCGAGAGCAGGAACTTCGACATATCCGGCGCTTGCTTCTCAGGCATCATGGCCAGGAGCTCGGCAGCGCGGGCGCGTAGCACGGTCAGGTCAGCCTGGGTACCCCAGTGGAACAGACGGTAAGCCAGCTTATGGCGCTCGACCTGCATGGTGAACGGCTCGCCATTAACGGTGCCCGTGAACAGCGATTCGCCCAGCTTCCAATCTGAACGCAGCTTGAGGGTTTCGCCTTTATAAACAACGTCGTAACCGCCTTCAGCAGGAATGACGGTGACCAGATGCTGCTCGCCGTTACGCATCACAACCCAGTCATCGCCCACTTGCAATTCATGACCTGGTAGCTGACCACTGACCTTAGCGGCACGGTCGATGTAGCGACGATGTACGAAAGCAGCCACCGACATCAGCAGCGCCGGATCATCGTGCGGTACATCGCTGGCGTTAAAGCCCTTCGGGTACTCTTCGGCGATGAAAGCCGTGGTGAACTTGCCGGCCTGGAAGCGTGGGTGTTGCATCAGCGCTGCCTGGAACGGAATGTTCGAGGAGATACCGCGGATGACGAAGCTATTCAGGGCATCGCGCATCCGCTCGATGGCTTGTTCACGTGTTGCGCCGTGGACAATCAGTTTGGCGATCATCGAGTCGTAGAACATCGAGATTTCGCCACCTTCGTAAACACCGGTATCGACGCGCACCTGGCCCGCTACTTCTTCCGGCGGGGCAAACTTCACCAGACGCCCGGTCGAAGGCAGGAAGCCGCGGAACGGATCTTCGGCATTGATACGGCATTCCATCGACCAGCCGTTGAGTTGCACGTCTTCCTGTTTGAACGACAGCGCTTCGCCGGCTGCGACACGGATCATCTGCTCAACGAGGTCGAGGCCGGTGATCAGTTCGGTGACGGGGTGCTCCACCTGCAGACGGGTGTTCATTTCGAGGAAGTAGAACGATTTGTCCTTACCGACCACAAATTCCACGGTACCAGCTGACTGGTATTGCACGGCCTTGGCCAGCGCTACTGCCTGTTCACCCATGGCTTTACGGGTGGCAGGGTCGATGAAGGGCGATGGCGCTTCTTCAATCACCTTCTGGTGACGACGCTGAATCGAGCAATCACGCTCGTTCAGATAGACCACGTTACCGTGTGAATCACCCAGCACCTGGATCTCGATGTGGCGTGGCTCTTCAACGAATTTTTCGATGAAAACACGGTCATCGCCAAAGGCATTCTTGGCTTCATTCTTGCACGAGGCAAAACCTTCGTAGGCTTCCTTGTCGTCGAAAGCGACGCGCAGACCCTTGCCACCACCGCCCGCCGATGCCTTGATCATTACCGGGTAACCGATACCCTTGGCGATTTCGACGGCTTGTTCCGGGGTGTCGATCGGATCGTTGTAACCCGGAATCGTGTTCACCTTGGCGGCATTGGCCAGCTTCTTCGAGGCGATCTTGTCGCCCATCGATTCGAGGGCATACACCTTCGGGCCGATGAAAACGATGCCGTTGGCTTCGAGTTGCTTACCGAACTCGGCGTTTTCCGAAAGGAAACCATAGCCCGGGTGCACTGCTTCAGCGCCGGTCTGCTTGCAGGCGGCGATAATTTTGTCGATGACCAGATACGATTCTTTCGAAGCTGCCGGGCCGATACAGACGGCTTCATCGGCGAGCTCGACGTGACGTGCCGAGGCATCGGCTTCCGAATACACGGCAACGGTCTTGATGCCCATCTTACGGGCAGTCTTGATAACACGACAGGCGATTTCGCCGCGGTTTGCAATCAGGATTTTCTTGAACATGAGTAAGCCTCAGTCTTTATTTCAATGAGTTTGGCTGCTTTGGCACGTGAAGGGCGAGGCGGCGAGGCACTCTGCGCCGAGACAGTACGAGCTGTACGGCGAGAAGCAGAGAACGAAGCCAACGAAGCGATTCACGATGTCAGAGCAGATCAAAGCGGAATGTTGCCGTGCTTACGCCACGGATTCTGGATGTCTTTGTCTTTCAGCATGGCCAGTGAGCGGCAGATGCGCTTGCGAGTCTCGTTTGGCATGATCACGTCATCGATAAAGCCACGTGCGCCAGCCACGAAGGGGTTGGCAAATTTTGACTTGTATTCGGCTTCGCGTTCAGCCAGCTTGGCTGGATCGTTCTTTTCTTCGCGGAAGATAATTTCCACGGCACCCTTCGGACCCATCACGGCAATCTCTGCGGATGGCCAGGCGAAGTTAACGTCGCCACGCAGGTGCTTCGAGCTCATCACATCGTAGGCACCGCCGTAAGCCTTACGGGTAATGACAGTGACCTTGGGCACGGTACATTCGGCGTAGGCGTAGAGCAGCTTGGCACCGTGCTTGATGATGCCGCCATATTCCTGCGAGGTGCCTGGCATGAAGCCCGGTACGTCAACGAAGGTGACGACGGGAATGTTGAAGGCATCGCAGAAGCGAACAAAGCGGGCAGCTTTGATCGACGACTTGATGTCCAGACAGCCGGCAAGAACGAGCGGCTGGTTTGCTACGATACCAACTGGGCGACCTTCCATACGACCAAAGCCGATGATGATGTTCTTGGCGTAATCCGGTTGAATCTCGAAGAAGTCACAATCATCAACCGTTTTGATGATCAGTTCCTTCATGTCGTACGGCTGATTCGGGTTGGCTGGTACCAGCGTGTCAAGCGAGAAGTCCAGGCGGTCAGCGCTGTCAAGCGTTGGTTGTACCGGTGGCTTTTCTTTATTGCTCGATGGCAGGAAATTGATTAGACGGCGGAGCATCATTAGTGCTTCGACATCGTTTTCAAAGGCCAGATCAGCAACACCGGATTTGCTGGTGTGCGTAACGGCACCGCCCAGCTCTTCAGCGGTCACTTCTTCGTGCGTCACGGTCTTCACGACTTCTGGACCGGTGACAAACATGTACGAACTATCCTTCACCATGAAAATGAAGTCGGTCATCGATGGCGAGTACACGGCACCGCCGGCACATGGGCCCATGATCATCGAGATCTGTGGAATCACGCCTGAAGCCATCACGTTGCGCTGGAACACTTCAGCGTAGCCACCCAGTGCGGCAACGCCTTCCTGAATACGAGCGCCGCCCGAGTCATTGAGACCAATGACCGGTGCGCCGACCTTCATGGCCTGATCCATGATCTTGCAGATCTTCTCGGCGTGCGTTTCCGAAAGCGAGCCGCCGAGCACGGTGAAGTCTTGCGAGAACACGAATACCAAGCGACCGTTAACGGTACCGTAACCCGTCACCACGCCATCACCCGGCAGCGATTGCTTCTCCATGCCGAAATCGGTACAGCGGTGTTCCTTGAACATATCCCATTCTTCGAACGAGTCCGGATCGAGGAACAGTTCGATACGCTCACGGGCGGAGAGTTTGCCCTTGGCGTGTTGCGCGTCGATGCGCTTCTGTCCGCCGCCCAGACGCGCCTGTTCGCGCTTCTGTTCGAGCTGATGGATGATGTCTTGCATAGTGGGACTCCTTAGGTGATATCCGGAATTAGTGGCCTAGACCGGTGGTCATAGGCGATGTTTGAGCAAGGGTTGTGCCAACACTGGCATTGATAAATGCACCGAGCAGCTGACGCGCTGCTGAAGCAGGTGTTTGACGTGCATCAGCCACGGCCTGCCTGATGGCGGGGAGGTTGGCGATGACGGTTGGATTGGCGTGGAATGCGCGTCGCAAGCCCGAATCGATCAGGCTCCACATCCAGGCTTGCGCCTGGTGGCGACGCCGTTCGGCGAACTCGCCAGTAGGCACCAGTGCGGTGCGGTAATTTTCAATCGCTTCCCAGAACTTTTCAATGCCATCGTGGTGCAAGGCACTGAGTGCAATGACGGGTGGTTGCCAGTTCGGGCTGCTCGGGCGCAGCATGCCTAACGCATTTTTCCATTGCGCGGCCGTCACAGCGGCGGCGCGCGGGTCAATATCGGCTTTGTTGATGACCACAAGGTCGGCGATTTCGACGATGCCCTTCTTGATGGCTTGCAGATCGTCACCCGCATTCGGCAGTTGCAGCAGGCAGAACATATCGACCATGCCGGCAACCGTCGTTTCCGACTGGCCGACACCGACGGTTTCGATAATGATGACGTCGTAGCCCGAGGCCTCGCATAGCAGCATGGCTTCACGCGTCTTTTCGGCAACGCCGCCAAGTGAACCGGAGGACGGGCTAGGGCGGATGAAGGCTTCTTCACGCACCGATAGCTGTTCCATACGGGTTTTATCGCCGAGGATCGAGCCACCTGAAACACTGGAGGACGGGTCGACCGCCAGCACTGCCAGCTTGTGGCCCTGCTTGATGAGCCACATGCCGAGCGCTTCGATAAAGGTCGATTTGCCGGCACCCGGTACGCCCGAGATGCCGATACGGATGGCATTTCCTGTCTTGGGTAACAGTGCGTTCAACACCTGCTGCGCGCGGACCTGGTGATCATCCCGTGTCGATTCGATCAGCGTGATGGATTTGGCCAGCGCACGGCGCTCGCCCGCGAGCACGCCCGCCACCAGCGCCTGGTCGGCGTTGGAGAGCGTTGTTGCTTCGATAGGCGATGTGGCCGCGGGTGCGCTCATGGGCGTTGTTGCGCTTATTTGGTGCGTGCTTTACGGATCTCGGCCAGGACCGTACGGGCAGAATCTTCAATACGGGTACCCGGGCCAAAGATGGCCTTGGCGCCTGCCTTGTACAGGGTGTCGTAGTCCTGGGCCGGAATCACACCGCCGGCGAAAACGATAATGTCGTCCGAGCCCTGGTCCTGCAGGGCTTTGACCAGTGTCGGCAGCAGCGTTTTGTGGCCGGCCGCCAGTGACGACACGCCAATCGCGTGCACATCGTTTTCGATGGCCTGACGCGCGGCTTCCTCTGGCGTCTGGAACAGTGGGCCCATATCGATGTCGAAGCCAAGATCGGCGAAAGCCGTTGCGACAACCTTGGCACCCCGGTCATGCCCATCCTGACCCAGCTTGGCAATCATGATG
>JALRGK010000067.1 GCA_023253415.1 Rhodocyclaceae bacterium | reverse complement strand
GGCGGAAGTCGTCGACGAGCTCAACGCCCGTTTAAGAAACCCGGTTTAAGCCGGGTTTTAGAGCGATTCAGGCAGGGTAAAGCGTCAGGATGCTATCCAGGCCGCCATGATTAATGGCGTGGGTGGCTTTGGCCTGGGTGGCTGGTTTGGCATGATAGGCCACGGATGTGCCAGCGGCCGCCATCATCAGTAGGTCATTCGCGCCATCGCCGACGGCCATGACCTGATCCTGACGCAGACCGAACTCGGCCATCAGGGCTGTGAGCGTGTCTGCTTTGGCCTGTGCATCAATGATTTTGCCAACGACTTTGCCGGTGAGCTTACCGCTCACAATTTCCAGTTCGTTGGAGGTGGCGAAGTCCAGCCCCAGTTCAATGCGCAGACGCTCGGTGAAATAGGTAAAGCCACCCGAGAGGAGCGCGGTGTGGATGTTGGCGTTCTGTAGTGCTTCCAGGAGCTCACGTGCGCCCGGGTTCAGGAGCAGCCGTTCGGAAAAAACCCGTGCCAATACCCGTGCATTCAGACCTTCCAGAATGGCAACGCGCTTCTGCAGGCTCTCCCGGTAGTCAAGTTCACCGCGCATGGCGGCTTCGGTGATTTCCGAAACTTCTGTTTTACGGCCGGCAAAGTCTGCCAACTCATCAATACATTCAATATTGATGAGGGTGGAATCCATGTCAAAGACCACCAGTTTGAAGCTCGCAAGCTGTTTGGCGGCGGGGACCAGACCCCAATCCAGTTGTTCATTGCGTAGTGCTTGCAGAATGTTATCCGGTAATGATGTGACGCGGATACCACTGCAACGAATGGCCTGCATACCTTGAGGCTTGATGGCCTCTGGCTGGAGTGTCGATTGAATCGATTCGATCAGGTAGGTTGGTACCGGCCCACCGTAAACAACGAGATCCTGCATGACGGATCAGCCTGCGCGTTGAGCAAGGACGGGACGCAGGCGTTGTGCAGCGTCACGAATCATTTGCTCGGTAGTCGCCCAGTCGACACAGCCATCGGTAACCGAACAGCCATAGGTCATCTGGGTACGATCTGCGAGAATGGGCTGGTTACCGGCGACTAGGTTGGATTCGATCATCAGACCGGTGATATTCCTGTTACCGGCAACGATCTGGCTGATCACATCCGCCATGACCAGAGGCTGGAGTTCAGGATTCTTGTTGCTGTTGGCATGTGAGCAGTCAACGATGACATTCGGCAGGAGTTTGGCTTTGGTCATGGCGTTTTCCGCCAGCGTGACCGAGACGGTGTCGTAGTTCGGACGGCCATCACCACCCCGCAGGACGATATGGCCGTAGGGGTTGCCCTTGGTGCGCACGATGGCAACGCGACCATCGCTGTTGATGCCGAGGAAGCTGTGCGGACGGCTCGCCGAGAGGATGGCATTGATGGCGATGCTGAGATCGCCATTGGTGCCGTTCTTGAAGCCGACCGGCGTCGAAAGGCCCGAGGACATCTCACGGTGGGTTTGCGACTCGGTGGTACGGGCGCCGATGGCGTTCCAGGCGATGAGGTCACCCAGATATTGCGGCGAAATCGGATCCAGTGCTTCGGTGCCGGCGGGCAGGCCGAGTTCGTTAACAGCAAGCAGAAATTCCCGGGCCTTGGCCATGCCGGCGTCGACCTTGAAGGAATCGTCCATGTCCGGGTCGTTGATGTAGCCCTTCCAGCCCACGGTGGTGCGCGGTTTGTCAAAGTAGACGCGCATGACGATCATTAAGGCATCCGATACCTCATCAGCCAGGGCCTTGAGGCGACGGGCGTAATCCATGCCGGCGATCGGATCATG
>JALRGK010000039.1 GCA_023253415.1 Rhodocyclaceae bacterium | reverse complement strand
GCATCCTGCCCCTGTTGCTTGTAACAGGTGCCCACCTGCGCCCGCTCGTCATCCGTCATCAACGGTAGGCTCTGCGCCGTTGGAAAGCTCCCGCGGAAAAATTCGATAGGCGCACGCGTATCCATCAGTGGCGCGCCACTGAGAAAAATCTCCCGGTAATCCGCCGTCACTGGCAACATCAACGGATAACCACCGCCTGCGTCTGTTGGGCTACCAGACGGCCAATCGGCTGCAACGTCAGTCCGGCCCCTGCTGCCACAGCGCGGAAGCCGGCATCCCCTGCCGGCGTAACGGCCACCAGCAAGCCGCCACTGGTCTGCGGATCACAAAGCAAATGCTTCTGGTCATCGGTCAGCGCAGAAATGCGGGCACCGTAACTGTCAAAGTTACGCAGCGTGCCACCGGGGATACAGCCGGCGGCCAGATATTGCATCACACCCGGCAGCATGGGCACGGCCGCGGCATCCAGTTCAGCCGTCAACCGGCTGCCATCGGCCATCTCGACCAGATGTCCGAGCAGGCCGAAACCCGTCACATCCGTCATGGCCATCACCTGCGGTAACTTACCGAATTCGGCGCCTACCTTGTTCAAGCGGGTCATACAATCCCGTGCCACATGAACATGTTCAGGCTCAAGCAGTCCGCGTTTTTCGGCGGTAGTCAGAATACCCACGCCCAGCGGCTTGGTCAGATAGAGCTGGCATCCGGCCACGGCCGTGTCGTTACGCTTCATGCGGGTCTTATCCACCAGCCCCGTCACTGCCAGCCCGAAAATCGGTTCTGGCGCATCAATCGAATGGCCTCCGGCCAGCGGAATGCCCGCATCATCACAGACGCTCCGTCCGCCGCGCACCACCTCTCGTGCCACTTCCGGTGGCAGTACACTGACCGGCCAGCCCAGAATGGCAATCGCCATCAGTGGCGAACCGCCCATCGCATAAATATCGCTAATGGCATTGGTTGCGGCAATCCGTCCGAAGTCGAAAGGGTCATCAACAATCGGCATGAAAAAGTCGGTGGTCGAGACCACACCCCGCTCCTCATCAATCGCGTAAACGGCCGCATCATCGCGCGATGCATTACCCACCCAGAGGCGCGGATCCAGGTTCTGCAGCCCGCTACCGGCCACAATCACATCCAGCACCTTCGGAGAAATCTTGCAGCCACAGCCGGCACCGTGGCTGTACTGCGTCAAACGAATCGGTTCAGTCATCAGTTGCTGCCAACCTGGCAGGTTTTACCGAGGTCGCCACATAAACGAAGCGCCGCATTCACAATGCGGGTGGTCTGCGGATTCTCTCCGGCAGGCGCCGAACCCACAATCATCAGCTGTGACATATTCTTGTTGAGTGCCGTGACCTTCAGCGTCGCCTGCTGGTCAGCCTCGCGAATGTTAATGGTCATCGTTGCCGGGTCGTTACTGACGACGGTGACCTGCTGATTCGTGCTCGTGGCATTCGTCGCCACCTGGTACACGCGGCTTGCTGGCGCATCCAGTACCACCGTAGCCACCTGCGTCACACGCTGGGGCGCCCCTGCTGCATCATCCTGCTGCTGCGTCACCTGCTGCACCCGGCCCACCACATGGCGCGCCACCAGCACCCACTGCGCCTCAGCCGTTAATGGCAAGGCACCGGCCAAGACCAGAATCGAAGCGCCCAGAGCCTTACTGATCTTTTGTGACATAACAAACTCCTTAATAGGTACGGTAACGGGTATTGTCCGACAAGATCATAGCAGCGCATAATGGTCCCGTGACGTTCAAAAAGCTATTGACCCTTCTCACTGTTTTCTGCGTGCTGCTGGCACCCATCGCCAGCAGCGCGGGTGTTATTGCCAGCCTTTCGGCAACAGCGCATTCTGTATCCGTCATTGACCACGACAGTCATGATGATTGCAATAGGCTGTTATTAACCGACTGCCATGGTGAACATGACAGTACCCATAGCACAGCACATCATGACTCCAGCAAAGTTTCACACAGCTGCTGCTTCAGTTTTATCGGCATGCCATCCCCCACAGAGCTCATCATCACAACCTTGACTCGTGGTGAACGTATTCCATTCAACCCCTCTTTAAGTCTCTCTGCACGGGTTGAAGGACTTTACCGGCCACCACGCCAAATCTCCTGATCATTCTGCATTCTTTTTTGCCCCTGCCTAGGCTCGGGCTGTTATGCCTATCTGGAGATTTAACATGAACATGACCCATTACATGGAGCTGTTGGCTACCAACCAACCCTGGAACCTGATTCTTTTTATGGCTATACCCGTAGTATTGGCTGAGACCGTGGCAATCACCGAGCTCTATATCCTTTACACCCGCCGACTACACGGCTGGGTACGCAATCTCAACCGCCTTGCCGGAGTGATTGTTGGTCTGTACTTTGTCGGCATCATCGCCTACCTGCTCGTTAATGCCGTCATGCCCATCACCCGTGCCGGGGAATGGCGGACGATTATCGACGTCATCGCCGTATCAACCTACCTGATCGGCGGCATCCCCATGATCCTGATCGCGCTACAAGATCTGGGGCTGCTGCACAAAGCGGCTAGCGAAGAAAAGAAACTCGGCTACCACGCGATCTATGTGGCGGTATTTCTGGTCTTTGCCCATCTGGCCATGATCGCTGGAATGATGGATCCAGCCTTACTGGGCTATCAAGGAGACATGGTGCACGACATGCCGGCGGATAGCAGTCCTGCCCACAGTATGCATTCTCGCTAACCAACATCTTTAGCAAGCGTCACAAAATAAAAACGGCCTCCGCAAGGAGGCCGTTGAATACTGGTGGTGATGGGCAGAATCGAACTGCCGACCTATGGGTTATGAATCCATCGCTCTAACCGTCTGAGCTACATCACCACAAGGGGCATGATT
>JALRGK010000213.1 GCA_023253415.1 Rhodocyclaceae bacterium | reverse complement strand
CCGTGATATTCCGGCCGCGGCTCGCTCAGCATCGGATACTTGCCGCCCTTCGACCAGTCGAAGGTGCCGGCATCGACGATGATGCCGCCGATCGAATTGCCGTGGCCACCCAGGTACTTGGTCAGGGCATGAACCACGATGTCGGCACCGTGTTCGAAAGGACGGCACAAGTAGGGTGAGGGGACCGTATTGTCAACGATCAGCGGCACACCGTGCTTATGAGCGATTTCAGCCAGCTTTTCGAAATCAGTAATGTTGCCCAGCGGATTGCCGACGGATTCGCAGAAGACAGCCTTGGTCTTGGCATCGATCAGTTTCTCGAAGGCCTGCGGATCACGGTAGTCGGCAAAACGGACTTCAATGCCGTATTGAGGCAGGGTATGGGCAAACAGGTTGTAGGTGCCACCGTAGAGGGTACTCGACGTGACGATATTGTCCCCGGCTTCGGCAATCGTCTGGATGGCGTAGGTAATCGCGGCCATGCCAGAAGCCAGTGCCAGACCCGCAATACCACCTTCCATGGCAGCAACGCGCTTTTCCAGCACATCCTGCGTTGGGTTCATGATACGCGTATAGATGTTGCCAGGAACCTTCAGGTCAAACAGATCGGCACCATGCTGTGTGCTATCGAATGCGTAGGAGGTCGTCTGATAAATAGGAACAGCAACTGCTTTGGTCGTCGGGTCAACTTCATAGCCTGCATGAACAGCCATCGTTTCAAGTTTCATACGTGTCTCCGGTAAAACAGTGGTGTGTTGTTATGAGGGTTTTTTGTGAGCATACCGCATTGGATCGATAGCGCGCACGAGATCTTTTTCCAGGGGCATGGGCTCGCCGCTGATCATGCACGCGAGAATCTCGCCGCATAGGCTGGCGAATAGAATGCCGCGGGCACCAAAGCCGTTATTCACATAGAGGCCATCGACACGGGCTCGTGCCGCACGTGACTGACTGGTGAGCGCTGCATGGTTGATGGCGGGGAGTTGCCCTACCAGGGGGAGGCGATCGGGTACCACGGGTCGCCATCCGACTTTACCGCCCAGTTGTTGATCAGACGCATCAGGTAATCGAACCGCATCAGCCTGGAGCATGGCGGCTAAAGTCTTCAGATTTTCTGCATGTTCTTCGGGGCGAAGATCAGGGCCTGTGTCATCCACGATAAAGCTGGCACCGCAGGTACTGCGGCCGTTAATGGACGGCGTCCAGTAACCCTGACGGCAGAGTACCGTGCGTGGTGCCGGCCCTGGCGGGCTATCAAATACCGTCGTCTGGCCACGGGCGGCACGAATCGGTAGGGCATGACTGAATGCTGCCCCTAGGCGTGGCGCATCTGCAGCATTGGCCAGCACAACAATATCTGCCTCGGTAATCAGGCGGTTATCCGGTGCATAGGCGGCCCAACCGGTGCTGGTTTGCTGTAACCGCTCAACATGCGTCTGTTCCAGCAAGAGGGCACCGGACTTAGCCAGTAACTGACGACAGTAATCCGAGGGGTTGACCCAGCCTCCAGACGGGAACCACCAGCCACCATCTCGGAGGGACAGGTTTGCCAGGGCACTGGCCGCAGATGGTTCGACCCACTGCAGAAGCTCGCTCGGTGTTTCCAGTGCCCGGACCGTACGCTGCATGACTTCGGCCTGTGCCGCATCTCGTGCCAGATGGAGGACGCCACAGGCCTGCCACGAAACGGGGTGGCCAGCAAACTCGAGTTGTTGCAAACGGCCTAGCGTTGCCAAAAAACCAGTACGGGTGAGTCTTGAGAGGATGTTGTCGTCAATCGATGGCAATGGACGGATAACCCCGGCCTGGTTGCCGGAAGCGCCGCTGGCCAGCGTGTTGGATTCCAGAATTGTGCATTGCCAGCCGCGCGCGCTTAAGCGTTCGGCAGTCGCAGTACCCGCCAGACCGGCACCAATAATCAGTGCGTGGCCGACGGGTCGACCGGGGTTGGGGTTCGGCCGTCGTTCACGAAACATGCCAGTCAGCATCTCACGCTTCTGGGCAAACCCCGGGCACAGGGTCAGATCAAATCCATGCCCTATCAATCGGCGGCGCAGAGCGCCGTTCACACTCCAGGTAGCCAATGTTGTTTCAGCACCAGAAAGGCGTGCCAGAGCCTGGCAGACGTTGTCTGACCAGATCCCGGGGTTCTTGGCGGGAGAAAAGCCATCAAGATAAATGGCATCGGCACGGGCCGGAAGGTTGGAGAGTGCTGTCTCCGCATCGCCGAGGATCAGGGTGAGGATGATCCGACCCTGATCAAAGGCCAGCCGGTGGGTCCCTTCGCTGAGTATCGGCCACTGCTGGATGAGTTCATCGACACAATCGTCGGGAAGGGTCTCCCGGTAGGGGGCAAGCAGCCGTGCCAGGTCGTCCTTAAATAAAGGATGCTTCTCGACGGATACAAAATGTAGCCGTTTGCAACGTGTGCTATCGGACTGTTCTCGCCATGCAGTCCAGGTTGTCAGAAAATTGAGCCCGAGCCCGAAACCGGTTTCAACAATGACAAAACGCTCTCGACCACGCCAACGTGCGGGTAAATTGTTGCCACCTAAAAAAACATGCCGGGCTTGCGCGATGGCACCAGCCCGGCTGTGATACACGTCGTCGTAAAACGGCGCGTACGGCGTACCGTCATCAGTCAGTGACAGTGTCGCCGGTGTGATGGACATTTAGTCGATGCTTCTCATCTGCGGGAAGAGAATGACATCGCGAATGGCCGGAGAATCGGTGACCAGCATGATCAGGCGGTCAATGCCGATACCGCAACCACCCGTCGGCGGTAGACCAAATTCCAGCGCGTGGATGAAATCGGCATCGTAGTACATGGCCTCTTCGTCACCGGCTTCCTTGGCGGCAACCTGAGCGAGGAAACGTTCTGCCTGATCTTCCGGGTCGTTGAGCTCCGAGAAACCATTGGCAATTTCGCGACCGACAATAAAGAGTTCGAAGCGTTCGGCGATCTCAGGGTTCTTGTCGCTACGGCGAGCCAGGGGCGAGACCTCGGCCGGGTAGTCGACAATGAAAGTCGGTTCCCAAAGCTGGGCTTCAGCGGTTTCTTCAAAGAACATGAGCTGTAGGCCACCCAGACCAGCCATCTTGGGAATATCGACCTTGCGTTTGGTCAGTTCTTCGCGCAGCCAAGCTTCATCATTGAGCTGTGCCTCAGTGTACTGCGGGCAGTGTTTCATCACGGCCTGCACAATGGTCAGACGGTGGAAGGGTTTCGACAGATCCAGCTCGCGACCCTGGTAAGTGAAGGTTTCCTTGCCCAATGCCTCTCGGGCAGCATGACGGATCACCCCTTCGGTGAAATTCATCATGCTCTTGTAGTCCGCGTATGCCTCGTAGAATTCCATCATCGTGAATTCCGGGTTGTGACGCGGCGAGAGACGGTTTATTGGCCAAACAGGCGCCGACAGGCGCCGCGCGTCTCAAACGGCCTTTTTCGAGTGTGACGGATCCCGATCTTTTCCGCCCGCTTCGTCGGGGTGTCAGTCGACGAGGCCGAGGAAACGGCGCTGGTCGCCCCAGTTCGTCGGCAGATCCTTCGAGGTTGTGAGAAGTTTCGTCGCGGTCCACTTGATCGGCTGGCGCCCGTCGAAGACGAGGCGGAGGATGTCGGGGGCGAGCCACGAGAGACGCACGAGCGAGACCAGTCGCGCCTTGATGATTCC
>JALRGK010000137.1 GCA_023253415.1 Rhodocyclaceae bacterium | reverse complement strand
TCGCCAACGGCGACCGTTTGCAGATTCAGTTGTTTTTCGAAGGCGCGGCGCAGGTCACCATCGGTAAAGATGCCCAGCACTTTCTGCGCGTCATCGCAGACAACGGTCATGCCGAGTCCGCCCCGCGAGATGGCCAGGACGGCATCGGCGAGCGCACTGTCCGGTCGGACGGTTGGGACTTCTGCGGCTGTGTGCATCACATCACGGACATGCGTCAGCAGACGACGCCCCAGGGCACCGCCCGGATGTGATTGCGCAAAGTCTTCCGGGCTGAAGCCGCGGGCCTGCAGGAGGGCAATCGCCAGGGCATCGCCGAGGGCGAGTGCAGCGGTCGTGCTGGCCGTGGGCGCCAGATTATGGGGACAGGCTTCGCGGCGGACGCTGCCATCGAGGGCAATGTCGGCTTCCCGGGCCAGCGTGGCGTTGAGATTGCCGGTGAGGGCAATCACGCGGGTGCCGCGTCGACGCAGCACGGGCAGAATATTCAGCAGCTCTTCGGCTTCGCCGGAGTACGATAGGGCCAGAAAAACGTCGGCGCCGGTGATCATGCCCAGATCGCCGTGGCTGGCTTCAGCCGGGTGCACGAAATAGGCCGGCGTGCCGGTCGAGGCCAGCGTGGCGGCGATTTTACGGGCGACATGGCCTGATTTACCCATGCCCGAGACAATCACGCGGCCATGGCTGTTCAGAATCAGTTGAACGGCGCCCAAAAACGCATCACCAAGTCGGGGTTCAAGATCGAGCAAGGCTTCGGCCTCGGTACGCAGAACGCCGCGCGCCAGCGACAGCAGGTCGTCGGCGTTTGTAAGCGCGGATTTATTTATGGCACCGGGGGCTGGGTGTGCGGACATGGCGTGCGGCAGAGGTATGATTGAGTTCGAGTATAACAAACCGGATGTCTTGATCCGGCACCTACGGTCCGTTGCCCTCTATGTCTACGTTGTCTCTGGTCCTGTTGCTACTGGCTGCCTCGGTTTTCGGGGTGATTCTGGTGCGCCGGGTCAATATGCCGCCGATGTTCGGTTACCTGCTGGTCGGGTTGCTGATTGGGCCGCATGCGCTGTCGCTGCTAAAAAATGTGAAGGCGGCAACCACACTGGCCGAGTTCGGGGTGGTATTCCTGATGTTCTCGATCGGGCTGGAATTTTCGCTGGCGCGCCTGTACACGATGCGCAAAACCGTGTTCGGTTTCGGGATGTCGCAGGTGCTGGTGACCATGGCGGTAGCCGGTGGTCTGGCTATGATGACGGGTTTGAACTGGCAGGCCGGTTTAGCGCTGGGCGGCGCCGTGGCGATGTCGTCGACGGCGGTCTTGTCCAAACTGCTGGTGGAGCGTCGTGAATTGCAAGCGCCGCACGGACGTGAAGTCATGGGGGTGCTGCTCGCGCAGGATCTGCTCGTGGTGCCTCTGCTGATCATGATTCCGGCCTTAGGCCAGCCCGCCGCCGATATGGCACTGGAAGTCGGGGTGGCGCTGCTGAAGGCGACCGTCGTTCTGGGGATTGTGCTGTTTCTGGGGCAGAAATTCATGCGCCGCTGGTTCCACATTGTGGCGCTGGGCAAATCCTCCGAGCTCTTTGTGCTCAATGTGCTGCTAGTGACCCTGGGTCTGGCCTACGTGACTGAAGAAGTCGGGTTATCGCTGGCGCTGGGTGCCTTTGTGGCCGGGATGCTGATTGCGGAAACCGAGTATCGCCATCAGGTGGAGGAGGACATCAAACCGTTCCGCGATGTGCTGATGGGGCTGTTCTTCGTGACCATCGGCATGATGCTGAACCCCACCGTGATCTGGAAGAATCTGGGTCTGGTCTTACTGCTGGTCGTCGGCGTGATCCTGGTCAAAGCCGTGGTGGTGTTCGTGTTGTCACGGGTTTTCGGTGGTAGTCATTCAACCGCACTCCGTTCGGCGCTCTGGCTGGCGGCCGGTGGCGAGTTCGGCTTCGTGTTACTGACGGAAATTGCGACAGCACGTCTGGCCCCACGTCCGATTATCCAGGTGGTACTGGCCGCCTTGCTCATCTCGATGATGCTGGCCCCCGTGATTGTGCACTGGTGTGACCGGATTGTGATCCGTTTTTCTGCGGGGGAATGGTTGGCCCGCTCCATGCAGCTAACGCAGTTAGCGGCGGCCTCGCTGGCCACGCAGAAGCATGCGGTGCTCTGTGGTTTTGGTCGTAGTGGTCAGTCACTGGCCCGGATTCTGGCGCAGGAGCACATCAGTTATGTGGCGCTGGATCTGGATCCGGAGCGCGTACGTGAAGCGGCGAAGGGAGGCGAGACCGTTATGTTCGGCGACGCCGGGCGTCGCGAACATCTGATTGCGGCCGGCATCAAGCGTGCCAGCGTGGTGGTGATTACCTTTGCCGATACGCCAACGGCCGAAAAGATTCTGCATTACTGTCGCGAATTGCGGCCGGACCTCCCGGTGCTGGTGCGCACCGAAGATGAACGTGATTTGTCGCGCCTGGTGGCGGCAGGGGCGGCCGAGGTGGTGCCGGATGCCCAGGAAGCCAGTCTGATGCTGGGCTCGCATGCCTTGCTCCTGATGGGGGTTCCACTCAACCGGGTGATGCGCAGGGCGCGCGATGCGCGTAATGCCCGCTATCGCTTGCTGCGTGGTTTTTTCAAGGGGAT
>JALRGK010000132.1 GCA_023253415.1 Rhodocyclaceae bacterium | reverse complement strand
CGGAAACCGGCGATCTTCAGGGTCTTACCCATGCGCGCCAGGCGAGCATCGGTCGCCGCATCCAGTTCTTTGGCATCAACGGTCAGATCAATCGTACGCGCCAGCGGCGAGACTTCAACTTGGGCTTCCTGCACGGTTTCGGTGGTGCTCATGAATTCGTTCCTAATCAATAGATGCTAAAACAAGGGCGAGACTTGCCAAACGTTCGATTATATCCGAACCCGACACCCCGGTGTAGTAGCTAACTTTTATCCCAAACTTAAGCTTGCCCTAATAAATCGCTTGAAATTGCCGCTATGCTCACCACCATAATATCGTCACCCTAAAAGGAGACCCTGTATGAAACGTATTGCATTATTTGCAGCAGCACTGGCTGTTGGCCTGACCATGGCCGTTGGCAATGCCGAGGCCGCCCGTATCGGGGGTGGCAAGTCTCTGGGTATGCAACGCCAGATGGCCCCGGTCAGCAAGCCTGCCACTGCCGCGCCACCGCAAACCGCTGCACCGGCTCCGGCCGCAACAGCCGCTAAAACACCGGGTGCAGCCACGCCCGCGGCACAACCCAAGCGTTCGTGGATGGGTCCGATTGCCGGTCTGGCGGCGGGCCTGGGTCTGGCCGCACTGGCCAGCCACTTCGGTTTTGGCGAAGAGCTCGCCAACATCATGATGATTGCCCTGCTCGCCTTTGCCGTGATGGCCGTGATCGGTTTCTTCCTGCGCAAGCGTGCGGCAGCCCAGCAGCCTCAGATGGCCGGTGCGGGCGCGCCTTATAACCAGGCGTCGACCTATAACCACCAGAACCAGTATCAGGCGACACAGAGCGGTGGTGCATCAGGCAGTGGCGTCAATATTCCGGCCGATTTTGATGTCGATGGATTCATCCGTAACGCCAAGGTGGGCTTTATCCGCCTGCAGGCGGCCCACGATGCCGGTGACCTGGCCGACATCCGCGAGTTCACCTCTCCGGAGATGTTTGCCGAAATCCGCATGGATCTGGAGCAGCGTCACGGTGCGGCCCAGAAAACCGACATCGTGTCACTGAATGCCGAGATTCTGGATGTAGCACAGGAAGCCCAGCGTTATGTCGTGAGCGTCCGCTTTAACGGCATGCTGCGCGAGGAAGCCAATGCTGCACCAGTAGCCATTGATGAAATCTGGCACCTGACGAAGCCGGTCAGTGGTCAGGGCGGCTGGGTGCTGGCCGGTATCCAGCAAGTTCAGTAACGTGCTTTAGCAGTACCCGGGGAAACTCAGAGCCTCTTGTTTCAGAAGCTCACACCCAACCTCCCAACAGAGATCCCCGGTTTGCCCCTGAGCTGTTCGCAGCCAGGGGCTTTTTATTGATGGGTGCTTATTCAGGGCTTGAGCAGCTTGTTGGGTGTCGCTTTCAGTGCCCGCTCCTGGCGCTCGAGTTGCAACTTCACCGCAGTATTGAGGGGCAAATCATAGCCCGGCGGCGATTTCGCCCACGGATACCCTGCAATGGCCAGGTTATAGCCATAGTCATAGAGCGCATTCATGTAATGACGGTCAAATTCTGACTGATGCGGCACGTTGAAATCGGGGCCGATATAGGCCAGATTAAAACCAACGCCATCCCGTTCACACACGAGATAGGAACGGAAAATATCTCCAATCCCCTGAGTCTGGATTAATTGATCCACGGCACGCTCCATGATGCTGAGCGTATTGCGGTCAATCTGCCGCCAATCCGAATCCAGCCGGGAATTGCGGATCAGATAAGCCTGGCGGTTAGTGTAGTTACTCACCACATGTTCCCGTTTAGCGGCTGCTCCCAACGCCGCCGGGTAGATGAACATTTCCATCGAGGCACCGCCATCCACATGCATCTCCTGATAGCGCTTGCCATCGGCCATCACATCAATCATGACCGGCGGGAAGGCACCGGGAATCGAAGCCGATGCGAGCAAGATCTTCCGGAACAAAGTGACCGATTCTGGCGTCCCCACCCCGGCCAGCTTACCCATATTCCAGATGATCGGCACACCTGCATCCAGATTGGTCGTGGCAATCAACAGCCAGCGATTGTGAATCGTGTATTCATCGCTGATTTTCTGCAGCAACTCCGGGGTAATGTACTTGGAGATCAGATGATAAAGCGGAGTTGTATCCGCAAAGGCATCACTGAACAGTGCACCGGCGAGCCCCATCTTAACGAAGATATCGTTCGCGTCGACCTCGGTGAATGTCTGCTTCAAGACATAATCATAATCAGAGCCTAGAAAAGCAAACGGTGCCATCATGGCACCGGTGCTCACCCCGGTCACTAGATCGAACCGGGGTCGATCACCCCGGGCCGTCCAACCCGTCAGCAAACCTGCACCGAAAGCCCCGTTATCCCCCCCCCCGGAAAGTGCCAAATAATTGGACGTTGTGCGATCCCCCCGATATCCGGGCTCCTGCATCCCTTTTCGGATGTCATCCAGCATTGCATTCGTACCCGCCGAGGACCAGATCTTGTAACGCACATGCGGCATATTCTCGATGATGCTCTGATTGGTCAGGTTCTGCGGCACGGCATTTTTACGGTCGAGCGTGGTACACCCTGCCAATCCGGCTAAAACAAGAAGGCCTGCAACAAAGTTTCCAAGTGAACGAGCGCAAATTCGTGTCATGGGAATAGGCATGGCGGAATCTATCAGTCAATGAAGTGGGCGAATTCCGAAACCGGGACGCGTTCGGTTTCAAGACGGTTCTCGATTTTATCCATATCTGCATAACCTAACGCCATACCGCAAACAACTTTTTGTGAGGCTGGGAGATTCAGCCGCTGGCTGATAATGCGATGAAACTGGTTAAACGCTGCCTGCGGACAGGTATCGAGACCTCGAGCACGCGCTGCCAGCATCACGTTCTGCATGAACATGCCGTAATCGAGCAGACTGCCCTGCCCCATCACGCGATCCATGGTAAAAATCAACCCCACCGGCGCATCGAAAAACCGATAGTTACGGGCATGCTGCGCCTTCATCCCTGCCTGATTGTCACGACCCAAACCCAGTAAGCCGTAGAGATCGAACCCGACTTTACGTCGTCGTGCCAGATACGGGTCTACCCAGGTTGATGGGTAATAGTCGTATTCCTCATGATGCTGTGCCAGTGCATCCGGGTCATTGAAAGTCGCCACAATCTCATCCGACAGTGCGTCTTTGGCTGCCCCGGTCAGCACGTACACTTGCCAGGGCTGCGTATTTGTCCCCGAAGGGGCACGCGCCGCGACCGACAATATGGCCTCAACATCCTCCCGGTCCACCGACTTGGGGAGAAATGCACGTACCGAGTGGCGTTCATAGATAACCTGATCCACGATCGCAGACACATTTGGGGGCATATCGCCAACTTTCAGGGTGGATTAAAGTCCTAATACTAGAACAATGCCGTAGGCCAGAACAATCCAGGGCCCGAACGGGCGCTCATCATGTAAACCCGCAGCATCACGCTTCAGGAGTTTCCCGAATAAAAACGCCCCGATCGCCAGCAATGACGCCACGATCACAACCATCGGCAACACGGCCGGGCCGGACCAGGCGCCCATCGCTGCCAGCAACTTCAAATCACCCATGCCCAGACCATCGCGCCCCCGCAACAGCTTATAAGCATGCGCCAGCAACCAGAGCGGTAGATAACCGGCAACTGCGCCGATTAACGCCCATTCCAGACCAACGGTCCTTGTTTCTGGCAGCAGCTGGATCAACAACCCCAGCCAGATCATCGGCAACGTCAGGATGTCCGGCAGAAGTTTGGTCTGATCATCAATCAGCGCCAAAGTAACGAGCACACAGCCGAATAGAAACCAGCAAATCATCGGCAATAGCGTCGCTTGCGTCACCCAGACCCAGAGCGCAAC
>JALRGK010000106.1 GCA_023253415.1 Rhodocyclaceae bacterium | reverse complement strand
CGAAATTCGTTAAAACGGCCAAAGGTAACCCAAATGCGGTCGTTGCGGATGTGCGAGTCAACGGTTTAGGAGAAGTCTCGCTCTGGTGCCGTAACGTGACAGAGGGCGCAAACAGAATCGCGGCTGGTCGTGTTGTCTCGTTTGAGGGACTGCTCACAGGCAGTGTCTATACCTCGGAAGACTTCAGTCACGATGTGACTTTGAAAGACTGCCGGTTCCACGAATAATCCCGGGGTTTCCGGCAGCCGAGCCTGCCAGGGGCAGGCTCAGAATCTCATCCCTATCGGGAGGGATCAGGGATTAGGCCTCAGCCTTTTTGAGAATGGCGTACAGCTCATCCTTCAGGTGCAGCTTTTCCTTTTTGAGGGTTTCGATCTCTTCCTGAGTACCGGATTCAATGTGAGCTTCCATGTTCTGAATCTTCTGATCCAGTTCATTGTGCTTGTCGAACAGGTTGGTGAAATGACGGTCAGTCGTTTTGAGGCGGGTGATCAGCTCACGGTATTCGGGAAACATGCTAACTCCGTTAATAATGGACAGGGACGAATTTTCGCCCTCGGTGCAATTTTACGCCTTTGAGCGGTAGGCTGTCAGCTTATTCCGGTCTAATCCGCCTTGTGATTAGCCGTTTTATCGTTCATTTGGCCATTGATACGGCCGTTAATGCGTTTGAAGAAACCGAGCTTTTCCGGAAAATGCTGTGTCACCCAGGCAACGATCGTGTATTTGATCAGTTTGCCGGCGAATAAAGCCACAAAGGCTTCAAAAATCCGGTCATCCACAATGCCGAAGAAGATCAGCAGCGGCATCTGCGGTAAAGGCGACGCGCCGACACCGAAAATAGCCCAGACACCGTAGTCGCCGATCCAGTGCGATGCTTCGGCCCAGGTTTCGGCGCTGATCAGGTTCGGGAATAGGTGATGAATTTCGTTATAACCCAGCATGTGGGAAACCCCCATCACAACGGCACCTGCCAGTGCACTTCCGAGCGAACAGGCTGCACTCAACGTCAGCCAGCGCCGGGGTGCCATCATCACTGCAGTCACAATCACTGCAGTGACCGGGTAGGCGGCACTGATGGTGCCACCAAAGGAAAGAAGGGCACTTAAACCCAGCAAATGATTGCCGCGGTTGGCACGTTCCATCCAGACCTGGAGTTTTGCCTCCAGATGTTCCAGTCGTTTTCCCATGCGTGGTCAGTCGACGCGATGCTTACGTTGAATTAATTCGATCTTGTAGCCGTCCGGGTCTTCCACAAACGCAATCACCGTCGATCCGTGTTTCATCGGGCCGGCTTCTCGCACCACCTTGCCACCGGCTGCGCGAATCTTGTCACAGGCAGCGCAGGCATCTTCAACTTCCAGGGCAATATGACCGTAGGCGTTACCCAACTCATATTGGTCCACACCCCAATTGTAGGTGAGCTCGATCACGGCCTGTTCCGCTTCCGGAGCGTAACCAACGAAGGCCAGCGTGAACTTGCCTTCCGGGTAATCGTTCCGGCGCAGAAGCGTCATACCCAGGATGCGGGTGTAGAAATCCAGCGACTTGTCGAGGTTGCCGACGCGCAGCATGGTGTGCAGTAAACGCATGGTCTTCCTATCAGGCGAACAGGATCAACGCGAGAATGCCACCCAGAATGACCCACTTGCCCACGTAGTAGGCCGTACGGTTACGTTGCTTCAGGCCCTTGGCCCAGACACGACCCTTGTACACCACGCCGAAAATCTTATTCAGTACGCCGGTCTTATCGCCCTCGGCGTTCGGTGATGCAGCGGCGCCCACCACGTAGCGGCCGAACCAGCGGTTGAAGGCCTGAATCCACGAACCGGCCAGCGGGCGCTCGACGTCGCAAAAGAAAATCAGACGGTCTTTATCCGTCTCGTTTTCAGCGTAGTGGATGAAGGTTTCATCAAAGAACACACTCTTGCCGTCACGCCAGCTATAACGTTCGCCATCCACCTCGATAAAGCAGCGATCATCATTCGGTGTCGACAGACCCAGGTGATAGCGGATCGAACCGGCATACGGGTCACGGTGGCGTACCAGGCGGGCGCCCGGTGGCAGATGGGTAAACATGGCCGCTTTCACGTTGGGCACCTGCTTGAGCAGGCCCACCGTAAACGGGCACAGCTGCTCGGCCGATGGGTGGGCGGTGTCGTACCACTTCAGATAGAAACGTTTCCAACCGGTACGGAAGAAAGAGTTGAAGCCCACATCGTTGTAGGTGTCGGAAGCTTTGATCAGTCCCTGATCGACCATCTTCAGGCCTTCTTCCCGGATCTTTTCCCAGTTGTCGTCAAAGATCTGCATTTCAGGGAATTCTTTGGCATCCAGGTAGGGCACGTTCGGCACGGTCGACGCGCCATAGAGCAGCACATTGACGGGCGCCAGAAAAGTCGAGTGGTCCGTAATCTGGCGGAACGGGCGCAGTCGTACCTTGCCACGGAAGTGCACGAACATGGTCGACAACACGAAAATCCAGATAATGGTCCACTTCACAGGGCGTACCTCTTTAAGTCATTGACGCAAAGCACCATTATCCATGTCCAAGGGCCATCCTGGCAAATCAGGCGGATATCAGGAAGCGGATGTCCGTGGGCTGGTAGAATCGGAACCATGAGCCTGGCCGAACAAGTCGCAGACGTTTTTACCCCGCAAGGGCCCTTGGCCCGGCAAGTGCCCACGTTTCGGCCCCGCGCCCAGCAAACCGAGATGGCCGTGCATATCGCCGAGGCCATTAGAGCCGACAGTGCCTGTCTGGTCGAGGCTGGCACAGGGACCGGTAAAACGTATGCCTACCTGGTACCCGCCATGTTGTCGGGTGGTAAGGTCGTATTGTCGACCGGTACCAAAACCCTGCAGGATCAGTTATTCGAACGGGATATTCCCACTGTACGCGAGGCATTGGGTGCACCGATCCGGGTTGCATTGCTCAAGGGGCGTAGCAACTATGTCTGTTTGCACCATCTGGAGCGGGCGCACACTGAAGGCCGTTTCTTGCAAAAAGAAGACGCTCGGCATATCCAGAGCATTCTGCGCTTCTCTAAAATGACCAAGCGGGGTGACAAGGCCGAATGTGCCGATGTGCCCGAATCAGCCGCAGTCTGGCACATGGCAACCTCGACCAAGGACAATTGTCTGGGTAGTGAATGTGCTCGCTACGACGAATGTTTCGTGGTCAAAGCCCGGCGCGAAGCGCTCGAAGCAGATCTCGTTGTCGTCAACCACCACCTCTTTTTTGCCGATGTGGCGCTGAAAGAAGAGGGTATGGCCGAGCTGCTGCCCAACTGTAATACCGTCATATTTGACGAAGCCCATCAGCTCCCGGACACAGCCGGCATCTTTTTTGGCCAGCGTTTCTCGACCACACAGGTCCTCGACCTGGCGCAGGATGTGCGGCTGTCGGCACTGGCCGAAGCGCGTGATTGTCTGGATCTGCCGGTACAGGCTGCCGCGCTGGACAAAGCCGCCCGTGATTTTCGCCTGACCCTCGGTAACGACACCGTACGGCAACCGGCCAGCCAGATGCTACGCCATGCCGAATTTCTCAAAGGGCTGGATGCCCTGGCCGCCCGTATCGACCTCATGACCGAGTTGCTGCAAACCCAGGCGGGCCGTTCGCCCGACCTAGAACGTGCCTGGCAGCGCTGCACTGCCTTGGGTCAGGACCTCATGCGCTGGAAGCGCGGTGCCCTCAATCAGCCCATGGCCGGCACCGTGGATCAAGCCGGATCCGCTCCCGAAGAAAATCATGGGGCGGCACCGGGCGATTATGTGTATTGGGTTGAAACACTCGGTCATGGCCTACATCTACATGCCACCCCGTTGTCGGTGGCCGAACCCTTTACCAAACTTATGGCCAGCAGCCCGCGCAGCTGGATCTTTACGTCCGCGACACTGGCTGTGCAGGGTGACTTCAGCCATTATCAAGAGGCCATGGGTCTGCACGACATAGCGTCTTACTGTTGGGACAGTCCCTTCGACTACGGCCAGCAGGCCATGCTCTGTTGTCCGACCGAACTGCCTGATCCGAATAGCGCTGACTACACGGATCGCCTCGTCGATTCCGTGTTGCCGCTTATCCAGGCCGCCGAAGGGCGCACCTTTTTTCTATGCACCTCACTGCGGGCCATGCAGCGCGTCCGCAGCCAGCTCGAAACGCGCCTCGCCTTCCATCAGCCGGAAATCAGTATTCTCTGCCAGGGAGATGCCGCCAAGAATGAACTTTTGCGCCGTTTCCGCGAATCCGGTAACGCCGTGCTTGTCGGTTCGCAAAGCTTCTGGGAAGGGGTCGATGTACCCGGCGATGCGCTATCACTGGTGATCATCGACAAGCTGCCCTTTGCTGCACCGGATGACCCTGTGCTGTCGGCTCGTATCGATGCACTCAACCGGCAAGGTAAAAATGCCTTCATGCATTACCAGTTGCCCCATGCCGTGATCAACGTAAAGCAGGGCGCTGGCCGCCTGATTCGTAGCGAACGGGATCAGGGGGTGCTCGTCATTGGCGACCCTCGTTTGGTCACCAAAGCCTATGGCAAAAAAGTCTGGCGCAGTCTGCCACCCATGGCTCGTACGCGTGACATTGCCGAGGCCGAACGGTTTTTGATACAGACACTGAAAGCCCACGATGCTTGATCGCCAACGACTTGTCGATACGCTGGGTGAGGGTGCGCTGGTTGAGCGGCCGCATCTGTTTTCAGGTGTGGTGGTGCCTTTATCCGAAGTGGTATTTGATCAGCTCACACATTTTGTGACGTCTGTCACCAACCTGGTTGCTTTGCCGGCCTATCAGACGGCCATCGCTGATCGTCAGGGGGCTGGTCTTACGCTGATGCCGCCCGGGGTTTGTCTTGCCTTTGACTTTCACGTTGGTGGTGGGGCACCGCAGCTGATTGAAATCAATACCAATGCAGGCGGCTCATTGCTGGTCACGCAGCTTGAACGTGCTTGGGCTAACGATGCGGCTGCCGAGCAGGCAGAAGCAGCACTGTTGGGAATGTTTAGCGATGAATGGCGGGCATGGCAGCCTGGCCGACCGCTGCAGACCGTTGCCATCGTCGATGAGATGCCCGAACAGCAGTATCTCTATCCGGAGTTTGTGCGCTGGCAGAAGCTATTCGAAGCTGCCGGTATCCACTGTCTGATTTGTGCGCCCGAACACTTGCATTGCGATGAGGCAGGGCGCCTCTGGCACGGTGAACAGTCCATCGATCTACTCTATAACCGGTTGACCGACTTCACGCTCACCACAGAAACCTGTGCGGCGATTCATACCGCCTGGCAAAGCCAACGGTCCGGCCAGACCAGTGGTACCCTGGTCACGCCGCACCCGCAGGCGCATGCGGTCTGGGCCGACAAGCGTAACCTGCAATGGCTCTCCGATGCTGGGGTGCTACAGCACTTCGGCTTGAGTGCCGCACAAGCAGAGGCCATCGTACGCTGTGTGCCACGCACCGTGGTCGTCACACCGGCCGATGCCGAACATTACTGGTCAACCCGTAAACAATGGTTTTTCAAACCCCAGGCTGGCTTTGGGTCACGTGCGACCTATCGTGGCGACAAAGTAACCAAACGCGTGTTCGAAGACATTATGCAGGGCGGTTATGTCGCCCAGACCTTTGCCCCCCCCCCGGAAATTGTTATCCACCCGTCAGACGGCGACGAGGCTATAAGCTTGAAGTATGACCTGCGTGTTTATGCCTATGACGGCCAGATCCAGTTGCTGGCGGCGCGTCTATACCAGGGGCAAACCACCAACTTCCGGACACCGGGTGGTGGATTTGCACCCGTGCGTTTGAGCGTTAGCTGAACGGCTACTGATTTTTCTGGGCTTGCTGCACACGGCTGGTGTATTCCGGTGCTTTGGCCGAATCAGCGACCAGGCGGCTTTCCAGCTCGGTCAGTACCTGAGACAAGGCCTGTTGCTGGCCATCAACCAACGCCTGAGGTGATTTGTCGCGGAGCGCTACGCGCTTGCTGATACGTGGTGACGAGAACATGTAGTTATTGGCCGAAAAGCTCGAGCTGGCATAGAACTGGATCGTCACCACCGCTTCCGGTTGACCCCGGTAATCGCCATAAAACTCGTCGATCACCCCTTGTAGCTGGTACTTGGGAAAGAACACGGTGGATTGTTCCACCACTTGTTCAAAGGCATTCGATTTGACCAACCAATCCCTGGTGGCGTTACCCACCATGTCCCTGGGGTAGACCAGATAGACGTTGTAGTAGTCTTTTTCGAAGCGGCTATCGGAAAGACGGTACACCAGCGATTTGCCATCGAATGGCGCATTGGCTGAGAAATTACCCATTTTCAGTTGAAGTGCGACCGGTGATTTGTGCGGTGCACCGGTCCGTTCAGGTGCCACCAGCCAGCTGGTCTGATCGGCATTCGGCCGTGACAGAGAACAGGCACTCAATAGACTGATAAACAAGGTCAGCGCACCCAGTGTCGCTAAGGCTGTGGAGCGATGTGCTTTATTTTGACGTGACAGGGATGGCTGGTATTGAGTCATGTTAGAGGTCCTTAAAGCCAGAATTTAGGGGGTCACGCGCTTCGGTGGCTGTCCGAACAGCAGCCACGCTGGGTATTCGTTGGCCTTCTGGGAGAGATCGTTCACGTTATTGGTGATCTGCCGGACGTTATCAGCCGAAACGCTTAAATCGCCCTGCATAGTCGTCAGCGTCTGGCGTAATACGACAATCGAGGCCGTCAGCTGTTCGATCATAATGGCCAGCTCTTGATTATCGGTCGCACGGTTCAGTTTGGTGAGCAGTGTATTGAGTTCTTTCACGGAGCTGTTGAGACCATTGCCTTGTGGGCCGGAGCCAGCGACCAAACCGTTCAGATTTTCCAGTAGGGTATTCACTTCATACTGGGTTTTTTTCAGATCGAGCTGGTTAAAGTGTTTGAGAGCATCTTCCACGTTATCCAGCAGAATATTCACGGGGCTGGGTTGGGAAGGAATCACCGGATAATCCGGTTTCCATTCGTAATTCAATACGCCCAGCTTGGCAGGATCTTTCACGAAATCCAGTTCGATGTAATTCACACCCGTAATGCCCTGGCCGCGAATCTGGGCGCGGAGACCATCGGTCACCAGTTTGTTGATGAATTCGTCGGCCGTGTCCATCGATGTCGTTCGAGAAATCTCCATGCGAACGACGACATACTGTTTCCGCTGGGCAAAGGGAATATCGTCTTCGTAAATCTGCCCAGACAGATTGATCATTTTGACTTGACCGATCCGTACGCCGCGAAAGCGGACGGGCGCACCCACATCCAGACCCTGTACTGATTCCTTGATGTAGGTCTCAACCGTCATCGTTTTATCAAAAAGATTACGAGCCCCGAAAATCAGCACCAGCGCGACGAGCGCGGCGGCACCGATCAGAACAAAAATACCAAGCCGGTAATATTGGGCGCTGTTTCGAGTAGCCATAGGAAGGGGGTCTCAGGGTCTTAATGCGCCGGCGTTTCAGCCTGGGCGTCACGATTGAAGAACTGGCGCACCAGCGGGATATCGCTGTGTTCGCGTAGCCATTTGGGGTCACCCTCGGCAATAATGCCCTTGGTGTCTTTATCGAGCATGATGACGCGGTCGGCGATCGTAAAAATACTGGGCAGTTCGTGCGTGACCACAACAAAGGTAATGCCGAGGTTGCGCGAAATCGACAGAATGGTCTGATCCAGCTCAGCCGACGTAATCGGGTCCAGGCCAGCCGATGGCTCATCCAGAAAGAGAATGTCCGGGTCTAGCGCCATTGCCCGTGCAATCGCAGCGCGCTTCTGCATGCCCCCGCTGATCTCCGAAGGCATGAATGCTTCAAAGGGCAAGAGGCCAACCAGATCCAGTTTGCAGCGGGCGATCAGCGACATCTCGTCTTCGCGCAGTTGCGTGTATTCTTCCAGGAACAGTCGCACATTTTCCAGTAGCGTCATCGAGCCGAAGAGGGCACCCTGCTGGTACATCACGCCAAAGCGGGTAAGGATGTTCTGACGGGCAGCACCTTCGGCCGTCACGATATCCTGCCCTTCGATCAACACCGATCCGGTTGGCGGTTCATACAGGCCGATCATGTTCTTGAGCAGGCTGGATTTGCCACAGCCGGAACCGCCCAGAATCACGAAGATCTCCCCGCGCTTCACCGAAAAATTGAGATCCTTCAGGACAATGTTGGTGCCATAGCCCACCGTCAGGTTGCTCACCTCGATGATGTTATCGGTGGTCGTCTGCGCCATTAGAACCCCGTCTTGTAGGAGATGTAGGCAAACAGACCATCCACCATGACGATCAGAATCAGGCTCGTGACCACGGCACGGGTCGCCGATAGGCCCACTGCCGCAGCCCCCGTCCCGGTTTCCATCCCACGCAGGCAGCCCACGCCGGAGATAATGAGACCGAAGAGCAGGGATTTGGTCAGACCCGACATGATGTCGTTGAGGTGAATCGTTTTCAGCACGGCCTCATAAAAGGTCACAAAAGGCACCTGATAGGCCAGCATGGTCATTGATGCCGCAAAGATACCGATCAGATCCGAGAAAAGCGAGAGAATCGGCGCCACCAAGAGGCCGGCCAGGAGACGGGGAAGCACCAGAAAACGGATCGGATCAATACCGCCGGTAACCAGCGCATCAACCTCGTTATTGACCGTCATCGTGCCAATCTCTGCGGCGAAGGCAGCTGATGATCGACCGGCCAGCAGAATGGCGGTCATCAGTGGGCCTAACTCACGAAAGATCGACAAAGACACCAGATTGGCGACAAAGGTTTCCGCCCCGAACTGCTTCAGACCGATGGCAGATTGGAAGGCCAGAATCACCCCGATCAGAAACGCCACCAGCGATACAATCGGTAGGGCGGCGACACCGGCCTCAACCGCCACGCCGACAAAGTCATTCCAGCGCAACAGACGTGGGTTGCGAAATGCCCAGCCCAGATTGCTGGCCAGTTGACCGATAAAGACCACCTGGTGGCGGACATCATCAGCGACCGCTTCGGTAGCCTTGCCGATCCGTTCGATGAGGCTGGTATGTGGGCGGTGGTTACTGACGGGTGGAGGGTACAGATTATCGAAGGGCTGGTACTGTGCCATCAGGGGTTGATAACGCGCATCCAGATTGCACAGCTCAGTGCTGCCGCCCGCACGCTGCTGGGCATGCTGGAGATCGATCAGGAAGGCGATACCTGCGCCGTCCAGGTAGCCGATCTGTGCCAGGTCAATCGTCAGCACTGGCTTGCTATCGGCCGGTGTTGCATTTCCTGACCCCGTGAGCCAATCGGCTTGCTGCGTTCGAATGCGATGCCAGATATTGCCCAGGGTATGGGCATTCACATGGCCGGCGAGTGTGAGCCGGGCGAGCGACCCTGAAGCTTGCCATGCCGCAGTGGCATTGTCTGGTGCGACGGCAGGTACAGGGGTGGGCATCGACATGCTATTCCGGGAAAGCCTGGGTGAAGTAAAGCGCTTCCATTAGTTGACCGGGTTGGTTCAACGAGCCGAACCAGCGCTGGAAGAGCTCGCCGATCACTGGTGTGCGATACGTACGGGATAGCGTGGCATTAACCGCCCAGCGGAAATCCGGATCATTCGGTGCCATCATCACGGCGTAATACTCCGGTGCAAAATCCTGCGGCAGCAGGCGGAAGCGGGTGCCCAGCTTGGATCGGATCAGCTGGTCGAACATCACCAGTCGGTCGCCGGCAATCGCGTCGACATCCTTGTTGGCGAGCATATTGGCGGCGGCTTCAAAACTTTTAGCCTCCACCAGCGTGGCCTGCATCTGCCCGCTGGCGATTGCCTGTTTTAAAAGCTTGCTGGTGGTGCTGTCGCGCACAACCGCCACCTTCTTCGAACTGAGGTGCTCCAGTTTTTCCAAGTTGGCATCGTTACGCACGGCAAAGGTCGCCCCCTGGATAAATGTCGTCAGGCTGAAAGCGAAACGGCGCTGGCGATCCAACGTGTTCGACGTAGCCGAGCACTCAAGATCGGCTTCGCCTGACTCAATGGCATCAAAGCGGGAGCGGGTGTTCGTTTTAACCCAGCGGATGTCCATCAGCTTCATATCCAGCTGCGTGACGAGTTGCGAGGCAATGATTTTGCACAGGTCAATCGTGTAGCCTGTCGGTTGGCCGTCGTCACCCAGCAGCGAAAAAGGCGCCATGTTCGGGTGGTAGGCAATGGTCAGTGCCTGGCGCTCCCGGATGCGCTGAATCACTGGTCCATTCAGCGGTGCCCGTTCGCTCGCCTCCAGGCTCTGGGCAACAGCGGGAGTGCCAATCAGTAGCGTGGCCGCGAAGGTGAGGGCAGTGAGGGCGGTCGATAGGGCGTGACAGAAACGCATCAGTTTTCCTGTGGTGATCAATTAATGGCGGACGCCTGATTCTAATGTCGCCAGGCCCATGGGGGCCGGGTTGAAAATAGCCGGGTTCATCATTTTAAGCGATGGGCTGATCAACGGCCGGAAATCCATCTGTGCAAGGATGTCACGTTCAAGGTCGATCCCGGGCGCAATCTCCGTCAATAGCATGCCGGCCTCGGTCAACTCGAAGACACAGCGCTCGGTAATGTAGAGCACGGGTTGTTTTTTACGGGCGGCATAGTGTCCGCTAAACGTGACCTGCTCCACCTGCGGCACAAACTTGTGGACGGTGCCTTCCTGAAGAATACGCAGCCGGCCATCATCCACCGCAATTTTTAAGCCGTCAGCGGTAAAGGTGCCGACAAATACCACTTTCTTGGAAGACTGGCTGATATCGATAAAGCCCCCCGAGCCAGCGAGCTTGGGACCAAAGCGCGAGACATTGAGATTGCCCTGCTGGTCGGCCTGGGCCAGCCCCAGGAAAGCAATATCAATCCCGCCGCCGTCATAAAAATCAAACTGGTAAGGCTGGTCGATCACCGCGTCATGATTCACGGCAGCACCAAAGTTGAGGCCTCCCTGAGGAATACCGCCTACAACGCCAGGCTCGGCCGTCAGGGTCATAAAATCGCTGATGCCTTCTTCGGCGGCCACATTGGCCACCCCTTCCGGCATGCCGATGCCCAGATTCACAATGGAATCCGGACGCAATTCCAGCGCTGCACGACGGGCGATGATTTTACGTTCCGACAAGGGCATCGGTGCCACCGCATCCAGTGCCACACGCTCGTGGCCGGCAAAAGCCGGGTTGAACTGCTCGGCAAAAGTCTGCTGATGGTAGGCCGGGTTTTCTGCCACCACCACATAATCCACCAGCATCCCCGGGATGCGCACATCCTTCGGGTTGAGTGTACCGCGCTCGGCCAGACGTTCCACTTGAACGATCACTTTGCCGCCGGAGTTGCGTGTGGCCATGGCGACAGCCAGGGATTCCAGTGTCAGAGCCTCATTCTCCATCGTGATATTGCCTGCGTCATCGGCGGTTGTGCCGCGTAAAAAGGCCACATGGATTGGGAAGGTCTTGTAACGCAGATATTCCTGACCGTCGATCTCTGTCAGGAAAACGTAGTCTTCTGTCGTACGTTCGTTGAGTTTGCCGCCACCGTGGCGCGGGTCGACAAAGGTATGGAGACCCACATGGGTCGTCAGACAGGGTTTGCCCGAAGCAATATCCCGGTACAACTGTGAGAGCACACCCTGCGGCAGGTTATAGGCTTCGATCTGGTTGCTGGTGGCCAGGGCGCCCACTTTGGGGATGAGTCCCCAGTGACCACCGATCACCCGTTTAAGCAGACCCGGCGGTGCCAGATGATTCAGGCCCCGATCCTTGCCATCGCCCTGGCCAGCACCGAATACCAGTGTCAGATCTCTGGGCAGACCTGTGGCATTGAAATGCGCTTCCAGCGCCACCGCCAGGTTTTCCGGGAAGCCTATGCCCACAAAACCACAGGTGGCCAGCGTGTGGCCGGTCTGCACCAGCGTGGCCGCCGCGGCAGCACTGATCACCTTGGGGTGCCGTTCGACAGCGCCGTGTGTAGCGCCGGTGCTTGGTGGCGGTGCCAGAGGGTTCATTTTTTCGCTCCGGGTTGGGCTAAACTGGCTTTGTTGGACTTGAAAAAAACTATTTAGCCTACATATTGCCAAAAGATCATGGCGAACGGGTAAATAGAAGGTATCCCGCCGTCAAATATAAGAACATCAAGGACAAATCAGGACGACTATGCGATTCGATAAACTGACCACCAAGTTTCAACAGGCTCTGGCCGATGCCCAGAGCATTGCACTCGCCAACGACTGTGGCTTCATCGAGCCGGCGCATCTGCTGCTGGCCATGATCCAGGAAACGGATGGCGGGATCCGTTCGCTGCTCGAGCGTGCCGGGGTCAATGTGACCGCGCTGGCTCGCGAAACCGAGGCGCTGGTGAAGCGCCTGCCGCAGGTGCAGGGCACCGGTGGCGAAATGCAGGCCTCGCGCGATCTGGGCAACCTGCTCAACCTCTGCGATAAGGAAGCCGCCAAGCGAGGCGACCAGTTCATTGCCTCGGAGCTCTTTCTGCTCGCCCTTTGTGATGACAAGGGCGAAACTGGCCGTCTGTGCCGCGATAACGGGCTCAACCGTAAATCGCTGGAGCTGGCCATTCAGGCCGTGCGTGGCGGTCAGGGCGTTGATTCGTCCGATGCCGAAAGCCAGCGTGAAGCCCTCAAGAAATACTGCCTGGATCTGACCGAGCGGGCCCGTCTGGGCAAGCTGGATCCGGTCATCGGCCGCGATGACGAAATCCGTCGTTCCATCCAGATCCTGCAACGCCGGAGCAAGAACAACCCTGTCCTCATTGGTGAACCGGGTGTGGGTAAGACCGCCATTGTGGAAGGTCTGGCACAGC